>CAZANF010000316.1:0-2888 GCA_964486425.1 uncultured Spirochaeta sp.
GATGGGCCAGGAGCATGCCCTTCCGGGCGCACGCGAACTGGTTGCCGAGCTGCGTGAACTCGGAGACAAGACCGCTATCGGGTCATCCAGCAAGAATGCCAGGCGGGTAATTGAGCTGCTGCAGATGCAGGAGATGTTCGACGCCGTTGCCGATGGATACTCGGTAGAGAAGGCGAAACCTGCACCCGATCTTTTTTTGCATGCCGCCGGAAAACTGGGGCTGAAGCCCGAGGAGTGCGTAGTCCTTGAGGATGCAGAGGCCGGGGTTGAGGCTGCATTAGCCGGGGGCATGACCGCCGTCGGCATCGGACCAAAGGAACGGGTCGGAAAGGCCCACTTTGTATATCCGGAAACCAAAGATATCTCCATTCGGGAAATCAAGGGCTGAATACCGGTGAAATACCTTCTCGCACCTATGGCCGCCGTCACTCACCGGGCCTTTCGTGAACTCGTGCATGAAATCGGCGGCTGTGACGAGTATTTCTCGGAGATGATAAGTGCCAAGGCCCTGCTGAACGGCGGGCATCTGGTAAAGTATTATCTGGATCCCGGGCCGGTTCCGGAACGGCTGGTGTATCAGCTCATGGGATCCGAGGCCGAACCTATTGCGCAGGCTGCCGCCGAGCTGGACAAGCGAGAATGCGCCGGGATTGATATCAACATGGGATGCTCCGCTCCGGCCATTGCCAGGGGCGGCGGCGGAGTACAGTGGATGGGCAATCCGGATGCCGCAGTGGAGATGGTCTCCCGGGTCCGCGACAGCGTGAAGGATCACCGACTGAGTGTGAAGCTGCGGCTGGGCTTTGATGAAGACGGCCGGGAGCTGCTTCCGCTCTGCCGTCGCCTGCAGTCCGCCGGTGTGGAAATGCTCACCCTGCATCCGAGGACGGCGGCACAGAAATTCAAGCGCAGCGCCAGATGGAGCTTTGTCGATCAGTTGAGCCGGGAGATGAGTATCCCGGTAGTGGGCAACGGAGATGTCTCCGACGCTGATCAGCTTGTCGCAAAATCCGGCGGACCATGGAGCGGGGTTATGGTGGGCCGGGCAGCGGTGCAGCAGCCGTGGATTTTTGCACAGACCCGCGGACTCAGCAGCGGGATCGACCTTCAGGAGGTCGCGCTCCGGTTTCTGGAGCTGGTCCGCCGGCATGTACCCACCGAGTTCTGGAAAAACCGGGTTCATCGGTTTTTTGAGTATTTCAGTGGTAATCTGGTATGGGGGCACGCATTCATTTCTGCGGTCCATCGTGAGAGTGATGTACATGCCATTGGCACCCTGGTTCGCGAGTATTTCCGGAACCATCCCGGTGAGCAAAGGAGGGAGTGGACACATGGACATACGCACTGAATATCCCAAACCCGATGCTGCTGTTATTACCCTGGACGGTGAGATGGATTTATACAACGCCAACAAGGTGCGAGCAGCCTTTCAGCAAGCCCTGACCAGTGACTGCCGCGGCCTCGTACTGGAGCTCTCAAAACTCCGGTATCTGGACAGCTCCGGGGTAGGGGTTCTTATTCATTTGATGCAGAGTCTGAAGACCCAGGGAGGGCGTCTTGCGATCGTCGGCCTGCATGGACCGCCCGAAAAGGTGCTCGACATGACACACATACTCGACCTTATCAGGACCTTCCCGAATATATCTGCAGCCCTGGACTACGTACGGGAATAATACCGGATTCCACTGTACCGGCTCCCAGCCCTGCTATTCATGCCACAATTCGTAGGAATCCTCACCATGCTGCCGGATCTGGACCCGGCCATCGCGGGAAAGGACCTCCCCGTCTGGTCCCAGAATAATCAGGGTAGGGATGCCGCGAACTCCAAATGCTTCGGGCAGCTCATTCCGCTGCGGGGAATCGTAGGGAACGGCAAGCCACGGCATATGATAATCAATCATGTACTCGTACATATCAGCCTCATTCCGGTCCCCGGAGACCAGCACTACCTCAAAGGGCTTGCCGAGCGCCTGCAGATCCCGGTACACCTCAACCAGCAGCGGGCTAAAGCTGCGGCAGTAGGAGCACCACTCGGCGGAAAAGTAGATCCCGACTGTTTTCCCGGCCAGGGTATCGATATCGACCGTTTCTCCCTGCGAGGTATGCAGAACAGGACCCAAAAGCTCGCCAAAGCCGTCAAAGGTTTGCATGTCTGTAGAGATTTCCGGATCTTCAGAATCCGCCGTGACTGCAGCAGTGCCACATACCGACATAATCAGCATGCATAATACAAACATGTGCCTGCGTGTGATTTCATTCATCCTGAGATGATACTACATGTATAGAAGGCGGGAAACAACCTGGGTTCAATTGTCCGCGATTATCATGCTGCAAACTGTTTGACACAGGCGTGAAGTCGACAGTACGATTACGGGTATCGGACAGCCTTTTTAAGTGGCAGACACCGCATTATTCATGCTCGTGGTCGCGTTGCAAGCACGAGGAGTGCGTATGCCGGCGGCCAGGAAGGAATTGGAGATGATATCGTTTACAGTCATGACCGTCCGGGATCAGTGGTGCGGGAATCCGGCATAGGAGCCGCAGCACAGGAGTACAGCTACGATGCTTTTGGTGTTTCTATAGGAACACAATCCCCGGAGTTCTTTGGGTACACCAGCAAATCCTGCGATTCCATGACCGGCATGTACGACTACTGTTTTCGTGACTACGCCCTGCAAGCCGCCCGATACACCACGGTTGACCCGATACGGGACGGCACAAACTGCCTATGTAGGCAATGATCCGGGGAACTTTGTGGATCCGTTGGGGTTGGAGGCTGTACGAGCGCCGGGGGATGGGGAGGAACCGGAGGAATCGATCCCTAATCCAATATGGCCTACCGAGTCGCATAGAATAACCTGGACACAGGGTGATACGCATCCACTGGG
>CAZANF010000317.1:0-2854 GCA_964486425.1 uncultured Spirochaeta sp.
ATAAGTACCCGGTATTCTCTGGAGAGAAAAGCCATGGCACCTTCCGATACATATCCGCTGATACGCTGCAGATCTTCAGTGCCGCGCGATTGTTTGTAGATCCAGCGAGTCTTCAGCAATGCAAAAAGCAGTGCTGCCATTCCGCCGCCAATGCCGGCGATCCAAAATATCATGGTAATCATGTCACATATCATACCCGCCAAAATGCAAATACGCAATTGCCTTCGGACTGGAATTACGGTACAAAGAAACAAGAGCTGATACTAAGGAGTAGACTATGGCACAGCCACTACGCGTATACGCACGCGAAAACATACATACACAGATGCATTGCATCCTCCTGCACGGGTTTGGTGCGAATGCCCAGGATCTTATGGGATTGAGTGTTGAACTGGACACAAAAATCGAGATGGATTATCTCTTTCCGGAGGCCCCGTATAAAATCAGTATGGGGGGCATGGGGTACGGCAACGCCTGGTTTCCTCGAAATGACGATGAGGTTACGCAAGCCCTTACCGGTGATTACTTTGTCGGTCTCTCGCGGCTCGACCCTCCCGGGCTTGAAACCTCCGGCGACGAGATTCTATCCTTCATCAGCGAAAGCGGGCTGGACTGGAGCAAGCTGATTATCGGCGGGTTCAGTCAAGGGGCCATGGTTGCTGCTGAGGCTGTCCTGCGGGCGCCGGAACCTCCGGCCGCTCTGGTTTTGCTTTCAGGGGGTCTGGTTGCACATCATCGCTGGGAGGGGTTAGCTGCGGAATTGCCCGATAGATGGGGCAAGGATATATCGGTACCATTATTTCAGTCCCATGGTATCCAGGACCCTATTCTGGATGTAGTCGGGGCCGAAGCATTGTATGAGATACCCACTGCATCAGTGTTTGATGGAGGCTTTCACAGCTTTGCCGGGGGGCATACGATCCCGCTGGACACGATGGCGGAACTGACGGGTTTTCTGGCTTCAGTGATAAAATGAGAATTCCCTCGGTCCTTTCGAGCAGCCGCGGCCGGTTCTTTCTTTCGATCGGGATTGTCATTTTCGCTGTATACGGTGTCATTGCCGCCCAGGCATATATACATATCGGCTACTATCTGGATTTACGCCGTACCGAGCTTCGTCGGATTGTAGATGTCGGGGTAACCAGTATGCGCCCGGTAATAGAGGAGTATCAAGCCGGAGATATCGGGTATATACAGGCACGCAGGAGAATAGTACAGAACATTCGCGGTCTGAGCTATCAGGAAGACGGGTTTCCGAATTTTTTCTTTGTCGGAACCTACGAGATGGCACCGATTACCTCGACAAGCGAGTTTTATGGATCAGGCACGCAGCCTGTAGAAGCCTATCGATTACTATCCTTCGAGGTCCTGCAGGAACTGGCTGCACTTGCACGAAGTGAACAGGGGCGGGGGTTTATTACCTATGAGGCTGACTCGGCTGACGGATCTTCACAGCGTAAGATAGCCTATATTCGCGGGATTCCGGAACTGGGTATCTATATCGGCACCCGTTTATCTACCTCGGATATAAACCAAGCCATATCCGAGGTGGTTATCCGCTCGGTGCTCATCGGTACCTGCCTGGTACTTCTTACCGCCTTCTTTCTTGTCCTTGCGCTGCGTCCGCTTGCCCGGCTGACTCGCATCCTGTCTCAGGTATTTACCAGAATTGCTGATGATCCGAATGAGTCACTACAGGCCGTTAATACACAGCCCTTGCCATGGGCGGAGGGTGAAGCGATATTTAACGGTCTTCAGCGGATGCTCACCAGTCTTCGTACGGCCCGTTTTCGTCAGGAAGAGTCGGAGGATCGCTTTCGAAGATTATTTTCCGAATCACGCGATGCAATCCTCTTGACCAACGGTCTGCAGATACTGGAATGCAATCAACGTGCCGAGGGTTTTCTGCAGATGAGGCGTGATGTGCTTATCGGCAGCGACATCCGTGATGTGCTGCTTCGCAGCCCTTCTCTGTCGGATTCAGAGCTCATTGAACTGCTTGAACGTGCAATTGACGGTGAGACCGTGGAGATTGCCCTGGAACTTCCTGAAAACGGTGAGGCGCTTGTTCGTCGCTATGCAGATGTAAGCATCTATCCGCAATATCTCGATATGGAGTTCGGGTTTCAGGTTGTGATGCATGATATTACAACCATTCGCCAGACCGAGCAGATGCTGCAGAATCTGAGTGAGAATCTCTATCGCACCCTGTACAGCATCGGAGACGGGATTATCGCCACGGATGCAGATGGAAGCATTACCAGAATGAACAAGGTTGCAGAAGACCTCACCGGTTGGACACAACATGGTGCCGTCGGGCTGAGCCTGAATGAGGTGGTGCAGCTGCGGGATATCGCAACCGGGTCGAGTGTCGCCTGTTCCCTCAATGCGGTTCTTCAAACCGGCTGCAATAGCCGGACTGAAACCCGGGAAATGGTAACTCCTGCGGGAATCCGCCGAACGGTCTCGGAAAATGGTGCGCCGATACGGGCGGCCGACGATTCCACTACCGGCGGGGTGGTAGTGTTTCGTGATGTAACCTCTCAAATACAGATGCAGCGGGAACTCCGGGAAAATCAGCGCATCTTGAGCCTGGTGCTTGATCACGTTCCTGTTGGTGTCGGCGCCTTCTCACGTCGTGGCGAGTTTGTGTATGCCAACCCTGTTCTTTGCGAGATGCTTGGGTACAGTGCAATTGAACTGCGTCGATTGCGGTTTGATAAAATGATATATCCTGATGATTTACACTTGCAGGCAGAGAGCTTTGAGCGCCTGATGCACGGGGCAGGACATGAAGCCTTTGAAATACGGTATATTCAGCGTTACGGTGAGGTGAGGTCGGCGATACTTCGCG
>CAZANF010000318.1:0-1302 GCA_964486425.1 uncultured Spirochaeta sp.
GGCCAGAATACACAGGTTGAACCGGATGACTACCGCAACTGGTCTGTACTGGCGCTGCCGGTAACCGGCTACAGCCCGGACCTTGGAGTCATCCTGGGAGGCTCAGCCATCCTGATGTACGGACCGGATATCGGGGTGCCGGATGAGATAGCGACCGGAGCGCAGGCAAATACAGCATCCCTCATTGCAATGTATACCACACACGGCTCCTTCGTGCTCGGCGGCGGAGTTCAACAGTACCTTGCTGATGACCGATGGCTGCTGAACGGAAGGATCGGTTTCAGTAAAACTCCATCGGAATACTGGGGAACAGGGCCGGGTACAAAGCCCACTAATAATGAAGAATATACCGCTGATTCCTATTCGATACAGCTGGGCGCAGGGTGGGAAACAGTTACGCATCTGTATCTCGGTTTACGTATGACCTATCAATATTATGCCTTGAGCAACCTGGAAGTAACTGGAGAACTGCACGATATGGGGCTTGGTACCGGGATTACTGACCCGTATACCACCAGCGGGCATTTTTCCACACTTGGAACATGGCTGCGCTATGACTCCACCGAGGGCCATTCCTCACCGCACCGCGGAAACAAAGCGGATGTGGAGCTCAAAACATGCTCGCAGGCATGGAATTGTCCCATGGATTTTACACTGCTTACGATAAATCTCCGGCAATACCGGCGTATCTTCCGCAGCCATGTCCTGGCCCTGCAGGTATTATACCGGCAAGGGTTCGGCAGCATCCCTTTCTTCGAACTGCCCGATCTTGGCGGCAGCAATTTTCGCGGCTATGCCTCAGGGCGGTTTCGCGATGCCGCAGCTCTATCCCTGCAGACCGAATACCGCATTCCCCTGCCAGGCCGCTTCGGTCTGGTCGGATTCGTAGGGATCGGTCAGGTTGGCCCCACCCCGGCAGACATGTTTCTGTCTGCGGAATCTGCAGGCGACATAAAGATTGCCGGCGGCGCCGGCCTGCGTTTCCGGGTCGGAAATATTCGACAGGGTCTGAATATCCGTCTGGACGGCGCCGTAAGTCCGGAGGGATTCAAGGTCTACATCAATGCCGGAGAGGCGTTCTAACGGAAAAAGAAGTCTACGGAAACAAATTAGTATCCGAAATTCTGCGGAACTCACTGCATCCTAAAGTTGACAAATTTAATCATCATTCATTAGGTTGATAAAAGGAGGCTCGTATGAAGCACTCGAAAAAAATATTGATACTACCGGTACTAATTGCACTGATATTCCTTGCTGTCGGCTGCGAAGGCCCAACCTCTCCAGAGAATGGGGAGAACACCA
>CAZANF010000318.1:1402-2823 GCA_964486425.1 uncultured Spirochaeta sp.
GTTATCTTCTCGCAGGCAGGGCCGTATTTAGAGATCAAGGGCAACACACCTGATGAGGACATTGATATCTGGGTTACCATCCCCGAAGATATCGCCCCGGGAACCTATGACCTCGAATCAAGCGGACCCGATGCACATGCTGTGGTGGTTCCCGAGGGAGAAACAGCAGGCACTCACTTTCCAGACCCTGCAGGACAACTTGTAATCGACCTGCATGATACCGACAATGACGACATCAAAGGCAGCTTCTCATTCGAAGCCAAAAAAACCGGCAGCACAGAGGTCTATAATGTGACTGATGGTGCCTTTGATTTTGACGGAGAGTTCTACTCGGAGTAATCAGTACAGGTCGCCACATGGAAATCTAGCTGTTGCGTAACAGAATGCTAATATATCCGCCCTATCTTGAAGCAGGCACGTTCAAGATGGAGGAGATACATGAAACGAGCAATTATTACTTTGGCAATCACCGTTCTGGCAGCATCAATGGCTTTTGCGGGGGGTGCCCAGCAAGGACCGGAACTTGGAACTGAAGAGAATCCCGTTGTGTGGGCCTTCGTTCCTTCCGGTGACACCCAGCAGATATCCGCCGGCGGCCGGGCTGTCGCGGACATGATCTACGACCGGACCGATATCGTGGTAGAGGCAAGCGTTGCTACCGAGTATGCCGGTGTAATCGAGGCGCTGCAAAGCGATCCGCCCAGCGCCCACATGGCCTCTCTGGCAACCTTCGCCTATGTTGTTGCCGCAGACCGCGGGGTAGCAGAAGCCGAGCTGGTAGCTGTACGCTACGGCCGCCCCTTCTACGATGGGCAGATAATCGCCGGTGCGGACACAGGCATCAGCAGCCTCGCAGATCTGGAGGGCAAGAGTTTCGCCCGCCCTGATCCGCTGAGCACATCAGGCTGGATCATCCCGAGCTTGACTCTACGTGCAGCCGGGGTAAATCCCGATACCGACCTCTCCCGCATTGTGGATGCCGGTGGTCATACCGGGGTAATTACCGCTGTGTACAATGGCGACGTAGATGCCGGCGCAAGCTTTGTTGACGCACGGGGCAATGTGGAAGAGGACTTCCCCGATGTCTACGAAAGGGTGCAGGTTATCGAGGTAAGCGCACCTATTCCCAATGACGGTGTGCAGTTTCACCCCAGTGTTCCGGCAGATATGAAGGAGCAGATTGTACAGGCATTACTTGATATTGCCGCTACCGAAGAGGGAGCGGAAGCTCTCGGACAGGCCTACCAGTGGCAGGGACTGGAGCGTCACGGCGACGACTTCTACGACCCCTTCCGCCAGGTTCTGCAGTCCGCCGGGGTTGATGCATCCACCTTGATGGGCGATTGATTTCCATATTTCTCATACAGGCTATCTTCCTCCGGGGAGATAGCCCTTTTGCTGCAAAATACCCTTCCAGGAGG
>CAZANF010000319.1:0-2803 GCA_964486425.1 uncultured Spirochaeta sp.
TCTGAGTATGGACAAGGCACATATTGCCAGGGCGGTGGCAAGACTGGAGACAGAAGGCTACATCACCAGGAAAGAAGCCTCAAAGGATGCCAGAAAAAAGAGCCTTGCCGCTACCCCCGCCGGGCTTGCCCTGGTTCCAAAGATCGGGGCAATTTTGCAGAAATGGAATGAGAGTATTTTTCAGGGTATCCCTGATAGTGATATACACAAGGTGAACTCCGTATTACGGAAAATTGTGGATAATATCGGGTAACTGCTGACGGAACAAGCCGAACAGCCAGGTGTCACACGACGTAACTCATGTAATTTTAACCTGATTTTTTTTGCGTTCTGTTTTGCCTGAAGCTATACTGACGGAATGAACAATGTACAATCGGAGCTTCCCAAGGGCTTTTACAGGATCACCATTCTGATTGGACTAGGTTTCTTTACTATGGGCCTGATGGATCCATTGTACGATACCTATGTGCCGATCTTTCTGGAGGATTTTCTGGATTCCCGGTTTCTGATCGGGTCCATCATGACGCTGGATAATCTGCTGGCGTTGTTCCTTATACCGATTGTTTCCAGTCTCTCGGACAATACCCATACAGCAATCGGGCGGCGTATGCCGTGGATCCTCGTGACAGTGCCGCTGTCCGGGATTTTCTTTGCCCTGCTGCCGTTCGGCGCCCTGCCCACCGGCAGTCTGCTGCTGCTGATACTTGTCATTTTTCTCTTGAATATTACCAAACAGGCTGCCCGGGGCCCGGTGGTGGCCCTTATGCCCGATACCATTCCAGGTGAATTCCGCAGTGAAGCCAACGGGGTAATCAATACCATGGGCGCAATTGCTGCTATTGTAGGAACAGTCATCCTGGCACCACTTATGGATGTGGATATCCAGCTTCCGCTTATCGGCAGCAGTTTGCGAAGGCTCCCGTTCCTGCTGGCCGGGCTGCTGGTAATTATTGCCACGGTATTGCTGTTCAGTTTTGTACGTGAAGGCTCTGCAGCAAAGGAAAAACGCGAACGAACCCCGCTGCGAAAGTCGCTGCAGCTGGTATTCGGTGGAGAGGACAGGAGCGCAATGCTGATCCTGCTGGCCCTGTTCTGCTGGTTCCTGGGCTATCAAGGTGTACTGCCGTTTATGGGAATCTACAGTCGTCAGGTGCTGGGGGTCAGTGAAGGGCTGGCCGGGCTGTCACCCGGTGCGGTTGCAATCGGCTATATGGTCATGGCGATCCCTTCCGGGGTAATTGCGCATCGGGTCGGCCGGCGCCGTGTAATCCGGGTGTGCCTTGTCGGAATTACTGCTGTGCTGCTGCTCATATTCCTGCATGAACCCGTTACACGAGCCCTTGGAATGTCGACGTTTACCGCATGGGCAACGTTTCTCGGCCTGCTGTTCCTGTTCGGATCTTTTTGGGGCTCGGTGATTACCAACTCCTTTCCAATGTTGTGGCAGATGGCCCATTTCGGAAATGTGGGAATATATACCGGTTTGTACTACTTCTTCAGCCAAGGGGCTGCGATTACTTCACCACCACTGAGCGGGGCCGTCATCGATCTGTTTTCCTTTGGCTTTGGTGAAACCGTCGGACTCAGGATGATATTTCTGTACGCAGTGGTAATGATGTCGATTGCCTTTCTGATTATGGGACGGGTACGCGGAGGAGAAACTCGGACAGTCTCCGGGTGAATGCCCTCGACTCGGCTATCGGAAGGCAGGCGAGGTAGTCTTCCGCCGTCGTCCCTTTGTGTGTTATGAAAAGTTGATTTGTCCTCTCCCCGGCGCGCCGGCAGGGGACCCTGCTTTGCGATGATTCATCTGACAAACTCTGAAGAATTTCCGGGGCGGCTCACACCTTCCTGTGCCATGCAGTCCACTCCGGCGATGTCCTGCCTTTCCTTCCAAAAGAATTGATTGCATCATTGCAGGGAGAGCCTGTAGAATGAAGCGACAGCGTGCCGGGATCTTCCGGCATTTCTTGGAAAGGGGATGATAGTGTCAGTAAAGGCAAGGTTTCTCAACAGTGTGGTCCGCATGCTGTTCACATTGACGTGTAAGATCGATACACATGAGTTTGACAAGATTCCGGATGAGGGACCCGGCATCCTTCTGACCAATCACACAACCAACCTGGAAGGTCCGCTTTACTACGTGTACCTGAGCTCCAGAAAAGCCACGGCCCTGGGTAAGCAGGAGCTCTGGAAAAATCCGTTCACGCGGATGTTTATGGAGGCGTGGAACATCATCCCTCTGCATCGCGGCATGGTGGATTCCGCCGCCATGAAGCAGGCCATGGAACGTCTGGATCAGGGCTGGTTTCTTGGTATTGCAGCCGAAGGAACCCGAAGCAAAACCGGCGCGCTAAAGTCGGGCCGGCCGGGGGCTGCCATGCTGGCTGCGCGCAAGCACGTGCCGGTGTATCCCCTTGTTCACTGGGGCCTCATGGACATTGGCAAGAACCTCAAGCGGTTCAAGCGCACCCAGGTAGGGGTAAAGGTGGGGAAACCGTTCTATGTGGAGGTTCCGGACGGCGATCCAACCCGCGCGCAGCTCAAGGAGATCACCAACGAGATGATGTATCAACTGGCCGCAGTGCTGCCTGAACGCTACCGGGGACCCTTCGGGGATCTCTCGCAAGCGTCTACTGCATACCTTCGGTTTCTCGGGGAATAAGGGCCTGCAGCGGTTCAGGCCTGCGCGCGGGTTCAGGCCTGCGCGGTTCACATGAAAATCCTCATTATCATCTTACAGGTTATAGTGGTGAACTGAGCGCTATCAGCACGCCTGCTGCTACTGCCGATCCAATAACAC
>CAZANF010000320.1:0-2785 GCA_964486425.1 uncultured Spirochaeta sp.
CATTCCCCAGTTTATTCTCTTTCAAAGTCTGGGCTTGGTTAACACCTTTTCGGTGTACTGGGTGCCCACTATTATTTCGGCATTTAATCTTATTATTATGCGAACATATATGCGTACGATATCTGAATCGCTGGTAGAATCTGCACGGCTGGATGGTGCGAGTGACTTCCGCATATACTGGCAGATAATTATGCCCCTATCGAAACCTGTGCTGGCAACGGTTGCATTGTTTGTGGCTGTTGGTGCCTGGAACACCTGGTTCGATGCCTTTATCTATAATTCAGGTGTCCAACGTCTATCTGTTCTGCAATACGAGCTCCAGCGGGTGCTGGCCTCTGCGATGATGCAGGGACAGCAAGCCGGTCAGGCATCTTCCCAGGCTGCTCAGGCAGGGATGGGTCTGTCGATGGTAACCCCCCAGTCCATACGCGCTACAATCACAATAGTTGCGGCTGTGCCCATTCTGATTGTGTATCCTTTTCTGCAGAGGTACTTCGTACATGGGGTTCAGCTTGGCGGTGTGAAGGAGTAATCCGCACCCTTAACGCCATGCTATCTTTCGGGTCCCGGCTGAATCACAAAGTGATGCGGCCGGGACCGGTTTCAGAAAAAACCGTTCCCGCCAACAGTACTCACCTCCAGATCACCACAGCTGCGCTACGAAATTTCTGTAGGCCGGTATCAGGATGTACTCTGGATCCCTTCGGCAAGGTAAATATCTATGTTAATGCATGCGTTGCGTGCCGATGCAATTGAGTGCACGATCTCGGCTGCGATTTTGTTTTTTCGAACGGATGTGATCTGTCCGGATCCCGGGTTATGGATTTTCACAATCAACCCCTGTACTGTTTGATTTTGCAGTTCCCTTACTATGCCCGCACAATACGCACCCGCAGGAAGTTGGCCAGCATCAGTATTGCGTATCCCAGAATAAAGACCGGGAGAAGGGTCATGCCGGCAAAGCTCGACACGAATCCGAACAGAGGAGGCAGCAGGGTGGTGCCGATATACGCGGTGGCCATCTGGAAGCCGATTATTGCCTGGGAATTGCCGCTGCCGAAGCGAACCGGGGTTTCATGTATCATGCAGGGGAAGATGGGTGCACAGCCGAAGCCGGTCAGGAGAAATCCTGCCAGGCTGACAGGAAGCGGCAGCGGAAGCAGCACGAGCACTACACCTGTTATAATGATTGCAGTCCCGCCGCCGATCATCGCGTTGTTCGTGAAACGGTAGGTAAGAAAGCCAGTCAGGAAGCGTCCGGCCGTTATACTGCCGTAAAAAACCGATACCCAGGTTGCTGCCTTGGCCGGATCAAGTCCTTTGGCCATGTACAGAAATGATCCTCCCCAGAGTCCCATACTTGACTCGATTCCGCAGTACAACAGAAAAACCAGAAGGGCGGAGGGCACCCCGGGGATTTTCAGGGCTGCAAACATGGACATGCTGCGGTGCTCGACATCGTCTGTTTTGAGTGCCTTGACCCTGTCCCACAGGGGAACCGCGGCAATGAGAATCACCACAAGAACCGCCTGAAAGCCGCCGACAGCCAGATACCCGCTGCGCCACGAGTATCCGCCAAACAGGAAAAAAGAAAGAACCAGCGGCCCGCTCATGGCTCCAACCCCCCAGAAACTGTGCAGCCAGCTCATGTGTCGGCTTTCATAATGATTCGCCACATAGCCGTTCAGGCCGGCATCGACAGCACCTGCTCCCAGGCCGAGCGGTATAGTACAGACAAGCATCCAGAGAAATGAAGGGGCGGCAGCAAAACCCAGCAAAGCAACGGCGGTCATGCCGACGCTGACTGCGGTCACTTTGCCGGTGCCGAAGCGCTTGATCACCGTTCCTGAGAACATGCTGGAGATAATCGTGCTGCCGGCAATGAGCATCTGGGCGATTCCTGCAAACCCATAGGGGACATCGAGCTCAGGCTGCATGACCGGCCAGCCGGCCCCCAGCAGGGCATCCGGAAGTCCCAGGCTGATGAAGGCAAGATAAATCAGAATCAGCAGTAATGTGGCCATTGTTGTTCCTTTCTGTTCCGTTCAAGATAATTCAGGGTAAGGAGTTTCATCCCCTGTTCAAAATCCATACTGAAGTCATCTGAAAGCGTAATCTCCGGCAGCTCCCAGCCATTCAGCTGCTGACGGCACCGCTGCCGGATTCTGTCCATGTGTTCCGGCGTGAGGTGCTCACCGTAGACGGTGATCCTGTCTGGATCCAGAACTGCGGTCATACTGGAAAGCACTTTGGATACAGCCTCGGTTCCTGCCTGGAAAGAATCAGCTGTTTCCGGCCCCCATTCTATACCAAGCGGCAGCCAGCCGATTTCGCCCGCGAAGTTTCTCTTTCCCTTTACCAGGTTTCCATTCAGGCGTATGCCCGCCCCGGGTGGATATTTACGCGGGAAATAGACGTATATCTCGCAGTCTGCCTCCGCTGCCGAAGAGAATGCAGAATGAGTCCGCCCGATTACCGCTGCATTCACATCGTTCTCCACAAAAACAGGAATCCCGAAACGTCTGGTGAATCTTTCAATAATGGGAGTACCGACAAGCGCCTTGTAATCAAGCATGATCATGCTTCCCTGGTGTTCAATGCCCGGCAAGCCGAAGCCAATCGCTCCAACCGCAGGAAAGGCAGTAATCCATTCAGCAAGCAGCTTCTCGATTCTGTCAGGATTGATCTCCGGCATGGCATACTCAGCGCTTTTCAGGGTAACCCCATACAGGTCAAACACGCGCAGGCTTACGGTATCTACACCCTGTATTTCGCGGGTAAATAA
>CAZANF010000321.1:0-2766 GCA_964486425.1 uncultured Spirochaeta sp.
GTATACAGCACCGTCGTCCCGCGCCGGTTCAGCTCGCGAATCGACTCCAGAATATGATTGCGCGACTGCGGATCGATACCCACCGTGGGCTCATCCAGAATAATCAGCTCAGGGTCATGCACCAGCGCACAGGCAATATTCAAGCGCCGCTTCATCCCGCCGGAATACTTTCCGGGCCGCTGATCCCGCCGGTCCCACAGCTCGCTGAACTCCAGCGCCCGGCGAACCCCGTCCCGCAGCCGTCCGCCACTCAAACCGTACATCCGCCCGAAAAACAGCGCATTCTCGTAGGCGCTCAAATCGTTGTACAGCGCAACCTCCTGCGGCACCAGTCCGATCCGCTGCTGAATCCGCCGATGCTCCCGCTCCCGGTCCAGCCCGAAAACCTCAATCCGGCCCTCGTCAAAGCTGTGCAGCCCCGCAATACACTTGATCGCCGTCGTCTTTCCCGCCCCGTTCGGCCCCAGCAGCCCGCAAATCTCACCCTGCGGAATCGCCAGATCCACATGATCCACCGCCGTCAGACTCCCGTAGCGTTTCACCAATTGCTGTATGGAAATAATCATTGCAACCTCCGATAGCATGTATACTACCGCCGCTCACAACCGGAAACCATATGTCCCAAGACACATTCGTATATGACATCCGTCACATTCGGGCGCCCCCCGCCGCCTGCCGGCGGGGGGTCGGGCTCTCCGCTTCAACTCCTCGCTTCGCTGCGGGGTACCGCTGCGATCCCTGGCGCGAAGATTTGTTGTGCATTATGATGATTATGCAGTATTCAAGAAACCTGTAAGGATCGGCATGCATTTCCTGGCTCCACTTTCGCTGCCGCAGGGCACCCTACCAGGAAAATTCGGTGAAGAATATAGAGAATACGCTGCTACTGTGCGCAGGTGGGTTGGGTGGTACTAAAATGATACTATGACAACATATTTTGTTATTCCATCAGCACAGGAGATTGTGAATAGCTAGCGTCCAGAACCAGGGATCCCACATAATCGGCTCTTTCGTAGACCATGTTGATCTGGGCGGCGATGTCGGCCACATCTTCGGGGGAGACAACCCCGGTGCTGGTGGCCTTATACAACTGAACCGTAACCAGAATGGTCAATACAGCGAGATTCCCCGAGGAGCTTTGGTAGTTAAAGAGAACCGGGTTGAATTCGGCAATCCCGTTTTGGGGTACAGGGAGGAAACAAGCCTGAGCGCTCACCAAAACGTGGGTATCCCTCTCAGCCAGCTCATATCACTAATATGAGGACCCACAGAGGAACCGTGGTACCGGCCGATATCTTCCCAGGTTACATTCACAATATTCAGCCTATTACCACTGCTGCTCTCTTCGACATCGGCTTCTCCGATTCCCTCAGCCACCAGCTTGCCGATACTCCCTTGGTGTAAGCCCTTCCCACTTCTTGAAGGATTTGCGAAAGACACTCGGATCGGAGAAGCCCAGCAGGTAGGTGATTTGCTCAACACTGTAGTTCTCACCGAGGTATTTTCTGGCCAGCTGCCGGCGGATGTCGCGCAGCAGAGCGCTAAAAACCACCCCCTCACCTTCCAGGCGTATCTGCAGAGTTCGCACACTGACGTTCATCTCGCGGGCTACCTTTTTGATGCTCAGTGACTCGTCATCAAGATGTGCCAGAATGATTTTGCCTGCCGACTGGCTGAGACAGTGATAGGTTCAAGCCTTGTCATACAGTAATACTATCTGATTTTTTGCACTAACGGTCATGTTTTTTGCATAAAAAATCATGGGAAATCCTGTCCGGCGGGACTATGATTTAGCTGATGCTACATATATTCGCAGATGCACATGAAATCGGCAAACAGAGAGGAGCAATAGTATATGATCAATGAATCAAGCAAGGAAGCCGCCAATGAGCTGCGGAGTCTGTATCGCATAGCTGGCATAGCTGCTGCGCTGAAACTGGTTGCCATTCTTTGCTATACGCTTACCGAAATCCTCCTGGGGCCCAAGCCTCCCGGTGCGGCAGCCTATTTTGCTGTGTACCTCGAAAGCCCGGCAGCGGCTTTCCTGCGGGGAGATATATTTTTTCTGGTTCTCATCGCCCTGTATCTGGGAACCTTTCCGGCCCTCTATGCCGCCCTGCGTAGACAGAGTCCGGTATATTCTGCGATGGCTGTCCTGTTCACCATTATGGCCGTTATTCTGGTCTTTTCTGTAGAATCCACTTTCTCTCTGTTCCATCTGGGCAGTCAGTTTGCAGCTGCCGGTGAAGCCCACCGCTTGCAACTGATTGCAGCCGCCGAATCAGTTATTGCTTCGGACATGTGGAACAGCAGTGCAGCCTATATGGGAGGAATACTCCTGCAAGGCTCCGGCGTCATGATTTCAATCATCATGCTGCGCAGCAGCAGTTTCAGCAGGGTAACAGCGTACGCCGGTCTGACCGGCAACGCAATCGACCTCTTCCAGCATCTCCTGCACCCGCTTGCCCCGTCCATTTCTCCGCCGCTACAGATGGTCATGGGAATTTTCTACTTCGTCTGGTACCCCATGCTTGCTCGGGACTTTTTCCGCCTGGCGAGGAGGCAACAGTAGATTATGAAACAAACCGAAACCTGGAAATCGCTCTATCGCATCGGTGCGATTGCCGCCCTGCTCGCAGCACTGCTCTTCCGACGAAATTTCGGTGCGGAAGTGTCACTCTTCATCGGTGTTGAAGCCATTCCGAACAATGCTGCAGGTTGGTTCGATCTCTTGCAAGCCAGTCCTTTCATTGGGTTATCCCTGCT
>CAZANF010000322.1:0-2765 GCA_964486425.1 uncultured Spirochaeta sp.
TGCGGCCCGGTTGTGAGACCGGTGGTTCCCATTTTTCCGATTATTTCCGTTCTGCTTACCTGCTGCCCCCACTTTGCCCCACACTGCGACAAATGTCCGCAAATTTCCGATCGTTTTTCATCCTGATGCATTTCGAGAGAAAAGCCATGAGCCTGGCTCCGTTCTATCCTGACACTTTCACCATCGGCTGCTGCCAGAACCTCACTGTTTGTCCGCCCCCCGAAATCCACGCCGTTATGCAGAAGCGGAACTCGGGTAATTGGGCTGATACGCATACCGTACCCGGATGTCACTCGAGGAGAAGCTACCGGAAAGCTGAATCGATTTTCAAAGAATTCCCGTCTTTCGGATGGAGTATAATCCTCCCCCGGAAAGAAATAGGAGACCCTGTCCGGCCCAATCGGCTCGGCGAATGCTATGGATTCTGTTTGAGCATCTTCACGATCGGGAGTGGAAGAAAAGATTCCCGGCTGATTTGGAAGTAAAATTGTCTGATTCCCGAGTACTGTCTGGGCGGAGGTTATTCCATTCAGGGTAGCAATAGTGCTGTACGGCAGAAGCAGCCTTGCTGCTACCGAAAAGAGATTCTCTGAGTCTGAAGGATGATACATATAGATGTGCAGCGGGGGGTCAGGGGTTCCAACTTGATAGGCTTGTTCAATATCCGCGCGAATCTGCCGGAACAAGGCATTACTTTCCTGCAGTGATTCAAGCACGGGAAAGGTTTCCAGTGACGTAATCGACGGGCATAGCAGAAAAAACAGAAGTATTCGGATAAATTGCCGATGCATAAATATAGATTGACAGGGGCTTTTACCAAGGTCAAGCGTTTATTCCTTGATTATTTATGCTATGCTGTTTAGATTCAAGGATGGAGCCGTAATGGAGAGGGATTCGTGCCGCGACCAGTAAGATACAAACGTGATTCAATAATCTATTTTCAAGGCGATGTCAGCGACAAGGTATTCGTACTCAAGGAAGGGCGTCTCTCTATGACCTTTCGGGACATAGAGACCGGGAAAGAGCTGCAGGAGCTCATTCAAACCGGTGAGTTTTTCGGCGTGAAGTCTGCTTTGGGACGATATCCTCGCGAAGAGAATGTCGTTGCTGTTTCTGATTGTATCGTACTTGTATTTACTGTGCAGGAATTCGAGGAGTTTGCATCACGCAATACCCGGGTAATCATGAAAATGCTGAAGGTTTTTTCTACTCAGCTGCGTCGCATTCATACCAAAGTGCGCACCCTGCTGGCTCTGGATGTACAGCTAGATCCGGAACAAGGTCTGATACGCACCGGCGACTATTTTCGAAACAAGCGCAGAACCGGTCAGGCCCTGTATGCATATCACCGTTATGTCGAACTCTATCCGGATGGACGGTATGTTGACCATGCGCTGGAAGGAATCGATGCATGTAAGCATTATTCCGGACGGGATTCATCTGTTGCCGCTGCAGCTGAACCGGCGTCGTCCCGGCGTGAAACAGAGATGAAGGGTGATGCCAAGCGGTACTATGAAGCCTTAAGTCTGTTTGGACAGCAGAAATATGAGGATGCCATGACTATCTTCTCCGATTTGGCGAAGAACTCCCTGGAGTCGGAATATCGCAATGGCTCGATTATTGAGGTCGGTCGCTGTCTGCATTATCTTGGACGTTACAAGGAAGCGGTAAAGCACCTTTCCGGTGCCGTCCAGCAGAATCCTAATCTGCCTGATATAGAGAAAGCTCTGTTTTACATAGCCCGCAGTTACGCAGAACTTGGCAGTACCGATAGAGCCAAGGCTTTTTATCAGCGTATTCTCTCGCTTCCGGGGATAGAGGCTGAATACAAGAATAAGGTCAATAGCGCATTACGGAAGCTGGAAGGTAAGCTATGAATCTGGATGTATTCGAACGCTTTGCGGTACATTTTGAACCCGGTCAGGTTATTTTCTGTGAATATGAACCAGGAGATAAGTTTTACCTTATACAGGAAGGGCGTGTTCAAATATCCCGGGTAATCGGAGAGATTGAAAAAACCATAGATATTCTGCGGCCCGGCGAAATTTTCGGAGAGATGGCTATCCTGGAGGAAGCACCCCGCTCAGCTAATGCGATTGCTTTGGATGCCGTGAAGGCGCTCGAGTTCAATCGTGCGAATTTCAGCATGCTGATGGAAGGAAACCCCGCTATTGCGCTGAAACTCCTGAAGCTGTTCACCAAAAGGATATATGATCAGCGCCGCCGCTTCATGATCCTGACCCTGGATGATGTCCAGGCAAAGGTTGCCGATGTATTTTTGATGCTGAATGAGGCCGCTGCAGCGGCAAACACAGATCAGGATGATTATGTGCAGGAGCGCACATTTCCGGTTACCATTGATGATGTAGCACACTGGGCCGGCATTAAGGTCGAAACCTGCCGACAGGTGCTTCAGCAATTTTCCACACAGCGTCGTGTTGAGTTGTTCAAGGATCGCATAGTGGTCAAGAACATCAATGACTTTGTTCGATTCGTCACATCAAAACGCAAAGATTTATAGCTCGCCCCCTGCGGATTGCATTTTTTCGCTCTTCAGGTATAATAGCCGTCATGCCAGGATAGCTCAGGGGTAGAGCAGCTCACTCGTAATGAGCAGGCCGTGGGTTCGAATCCCACTTCTGGCTTTCTTCCTTGTGTACCCCGTTGTTCAGATTGTACATCCTATCTATCTCCGATCCGGGTAATATTGCTACGGCTGCACATGCTGCAGTATCTCAACTACGATTGACTGGTTGTGATTTGAG
>CAZANF010000323.1:0-2755 GCA_964486425.1 uncultured Spirochaeta sp.
GTATAGGCATTCGGGTTTTTCGGGAGAAGATCTTCTTCCGTCTGCACCGTGGTGCAGGGTGTCAGGTCAATTCCCTCGCCGACTGCCTTGAAGATTTCCTTCACACTGATCTCTTTCGGATCCCGGGCCAGCTTGAACCCGCCGCCCGGGCCGCGAACACTGCTGATCATTCCGGTTTTTTTCAGACGAAAAAAGATCTGCTCCAGGAATTCGGGTGAGATATCCTCTTCCTTAGCAATGGTTTTTATCGGTTTTGGTCGGGAGGCTTCTGATAAAGCCAGATTGGTGATTGCACGGATTGCATAGCGGCCTTTGGTGGTTATCCTCATGTAGGTTCCTCATTATGTATAATGGACTAATTATATCACAATTATGTTTTTTGGAAAAGGCTTGAATCGATAAATAAATTTCGATTGATCTCGGGCTGCCCGGTATGGAAATGAAGCGGGTGCCGGTCGGGTTACGACCGGGCACCGGAAAAGAATTAAGAGTTGACTCGTTCGACGTACTCGCCGGTATCTGTGTTTACCATTATGCGTTCACCGGTTTTGATAAAAATAGGCACCTTTACCTGAACCCCGGTTTCAATGGTGACCATCTTGGTTGCGCCGGTCACGGTGTCGCCCTTCACTGCATCAGGGGCATCGGTTACCTCATACACAATCTTGGTCGGCAGCTTTATGTCGATAGGCTGCTCGTTCCATACCACAAGGGTATAGGTCTCGCCTTCTTTTATGTACTGCAGTTTATCTTCCAGACCTGCCATGGGAACCTCAAACTGTTCATAGGTGTCGGTATCCATGACATGTGCCGCAGCCCCGTCCTGGTACAGGTACTGGACCTGTCGGTCATAGACATCGGCTTCCTCTACTGTTTCGGAGGTTTTAATAGTCTCCTTCAGTACCTGACCGGTCTTAAGGTTTTTCAGTTTTACGCGCGAGAAGGCCGCGCCCTTTCCCGGATTAACAAACTCCCGCTCGGTGACGAGATAGGGATCACCCTTGATTAGTAGGCAGTGTCCCTTTTCGATTGCTCCTGCTTTGATCATGCCTGGATACTATCATGGCAGGGAAATAAAATCACCCCTTGAATACGTGTTTCTCCGGTTAACTGCATCAGCAAGCGGTCGATGCCCAGCGCGTTTCCGGAACACTGCGGCATTGCGGATATCCGCTGCAGGAATCCGGTATCCGGGGTTTCGGGCCGTCCGTTCTTTCGTAATGTTGCTGTTTCCTGATGGTAATAGCCTTCCAGCTCATGTGCATCTGCTTCGGTATAGCAGTTGGCAATCTCCATTCCGCCGATATACAGCTCCCAGCGCTCGGTCCATGGCGTCCCGGGTTTGCGTCGACCGGTGGTCGGCACGCAGGCCGGATAGTCATACAGGGCAACCGGCGTATCCCTCGGTATATTCGGCTCGACGGAATCGACAAGGATGCGGTGAAAGGCGTCATCCATAGCCTCGTGCGGGCGATCCGGATCAATATACCCGCGCTGCATTCCCTCACTCAGGCTGATGTCCGCCCATTCTTCGAATGCCGTCTGCAGGGATATTTTTTGGATTGGTTTGCCCAGACGGCTGCGCAGTACTTCCAGCTGAGCCGGGGTGCGGCCCAAATCGGCTATGAGCTGCCATAGCGTATTATCGAGCAGCAGGGCGTTCAGTACATCCTGCTGCATGCCGAGGTTGTAGAGGTAGTCCTGCCGGACCGTATACCACTCCAGCATAGTGAACTCGATATTATGCTGATTTGTCAGTACTTCCGCATTGCGGAAACATCTGCTAATTTGGAAGATACTTCCGCTTCCCTGGGCCAGGAGCTGCTTCATATAGTATTCCGGACTCGGCAGGGCAAACAGGGGAATATCTCCATGATATGAGTTGTACTGTGTGGCGAAGGCAGGAACAGCGCTCTCGGGAATCACCGCCGGCGCCAGGCACGGGGTTTCCACTTCACGGAAGTCCCGGGCGGCAAAGAATGATCGAATGACTGTGTACAGGCGACTGCGGATTGCCTGCATCTGAATGGGTGCGGTATGCATGACTGCAGTGTATGGAAAAATTGCGGCTATGATAATACAAGTGGATGAGTGATAATGGGTAAATTGTTTTCGACCCCGCTGCGGCGGGGAACCAACAGTCTGAAGTGGGACCTGTCTTCGCAAAGGGATGTGATTCCCCTGTGGGTTGCAGACATGGACTTCACCGCCCCTCCGGCGGTTATAGAGGCAGTCCAGCGGCGGGCCGGGCATGGGGTTTTCGGCTATACATATCCCGGACGGAGCTATTTCTCCGCCTATGCCGGCTGGATGCAGCGGCGGCATGGCTGCATCGTTTCCCCGCGTGAGCTTCTTTTTGCACCGGGGGTATGCCGCTGCTGCGGGTTGCCCTGTCATTGCTTGTGCCGCCGGGCGGTAAAGTGGTGGTTCCGGAGCCGGTGTATTATCCCTTCTTTTCCGCAGTTCAGGACAACGGGATGCAGCTGGTTTCCGTCGGGCTGGTTCAGGACAGCGATGGGCGTTATGTGTTTGATATGGATTCGCTTGCTTCGGCTTTGCAGGGGGCGGATGCGCTGCTTCTCTGCAGTCCGCAGAACCCGGTGGGACGGGTGTGGACGGAACAGGAGCTGAAGCAGGTGCTGACGGCTGCCGCTGAGGCGGGAACAGCGGTGCTGGTGGATGAGATACATCAGGATATACTGTATCCGGGGGTTCGCTTTGTCCCTGCCTGGGATGTGGTGCGTACGGCGGGGCT
>CAZANF010000324.1:0-2755 GCA_964486425.1 uncultured Spirochaeta sp.
GGCCCTGGATGAAATCCCTGTTTCCTCCCCCAAGCTCAAGGCCGCATACCGCGGACGGGGATTCTAGAGGGGGTTTGTCTGCAATGCAACAGGTACCCCAACGGACGTATGTCGGCAGGCATTCTCCCGCGGACTAATGATGGAAGCCTCCGGACCATACAGCGTGGTTGCAACACTCTTCCCGCCGATCACCATCTCCGATGAGGGATTGAAGCGGGTACTGTCCCTGCTGCAGGAAGCAGCACAGGCAGTTAATGACAGCATGTAACCAAGGAGAAGCAAATGTTTACTGTTAAGCTTGATGATATTATAGGCACTGAAAACGAGGTTGACGGCGGCAACTGGGTAAGCCGTCGCCTGCTGCTGCGAAAGGACGGATTCGGCTTCTCTCTGCATGATACAATTATTAAAGAGGGAACCGAGACCTATATTTGGTACAAGAATCACCTGGAAGCCGTCTACTGCATTGAGGGCGAGGGCGAAGTCGAGGACCTGGATAACAATATCACCTACCAGATTACCCCAGGCACCGTATACGCATTAAGCGGGCATGAGAAACACCTGCTGCGCGCCCTCAAGGGCGACATGCGCATGGTTTGCGTATTCAATCCCCCCATTACCGGGCGCGAGGTGCATGACGAAGAAGGGGTGTATCCGCTTATCGAAGATTAGGAATCGGAGATTGCAGTCTGTATACCGCCCGTATATACAAACGGGCGGTTTTTTGTCTTTTATATCTTTCGTATCATACTTATCGTAATGAATATGCGTATATTATACGTAATGGCTTCGCAAACAGGGAAATCAAGTGATGAAATCCGCCGCATACTTGCGAACAATCTCCGGAAATACCGCCTTTATCACCGCTACAGTCAGTCGGAATTAGCCGAACGCTCTGATCTTTCCCCCGGTCATATCAACGATGTAGAGCAGGCACGAAAATGGCTTTCTGCTGACTCAATCGGCCGGATTGCCGATGCCTTGCAGATTCAGCCCCACATGCTGCTACAGCCCGAGTCCCAGGGAGTTCCCAATCCCCGCTGCCTGCTTTCCAGTTATTCAACCCTTATTCACAACGGATTACACAGGCTTCTGGACTCCGCAGCAAATGAGCTACTCCTGCAAATTGACAATAAAGACCCGGAAGCTCACAACCCCGTCGACTCGGCTGAATAGTTCCTTTTTTTGTTGACAGTTCAGGGTATTTCCAGTAGGTTCCACAGACTGGAAAAAGTTACCGAAAATTAGGTAACATTTTCCTGTTCGCTGGTGTTACACCATAAGGAATGCCTATAATGCCGGAACTCACAAAAAAACAAGCGAACCGTCAAAAGCAAATAATCTCTGCTGCTCTACAGGCTTGGCAGCGTACGGACTTTACCGGCCTTGCCATGCATACGGTCGCCGAGGAGCTCGGCTGCTCGAAACCGGCACTCTATCGCTATTTTCGGTCAAAAGATGACCTGATTACGCAGATCCAAAGCACAGCAGTGGAGCGTATTCTCTTTCACGGGTCTCAATGGCTGACTGATACAGCAGACAGTGATCTGCATACGGCAGTAGACCTGCTGATCACCGCAGCCTCGCGACTCTTCTCGGAACACCCGGGATTCCTGCACTGCGTCATGGCCAGGCGGTACTTTCTGTCGAGGGATCAAAGAACCTCACTGCGGAATCTTGCGCAGCATATGCAATCCAGACTTGCAGGGGTTTCCGATACCGGGACCGCAGGCTTTCTCCTGTACAGCGTGTCTTTCTGGAAGATCCTTCAGCATTTTATCGAACAGAAGAATATTCCGGCACCGCATACTATTGACGACACATGGATCCAGAATCGCTGTCTGTACGGCCTTGCCGGAAGCACACTGCATGATACGGATGAATTTCAAATCGACTTTGGCTCGGTAGAGAAGGCCTTCCTGCCCGTCGGACAGGAAGCACGCCGGGAGCCCCACCGCATATTTTCCGCGGTAGAGGAGATTGTAGCGGAAGCAGGAATGGAGAATGCTACCGTACAAAAGATTGCTGAACGCATCGGGATATCATCGAGCAGTCTGTATTTCTATTTCTCCGACCGCAGCGACATGCTTGCCCAGACCCTTGAGCAGGAGCGGCAGTTTTTTCTTGATATGCTTGCGGCACGGATCAGGGGTTTCTCCGGAAATCCCGCCGAAAACCTGTATGGCTTCATGCTCCTGCTGGATGCGTACTATCGCGCCAATCCCGAGATCCTGACCGTCGGCAGCTGGATACGGAGCCGAACGATTCAGTTGGGTGCCCGTTCCGATTTCCCTGCACCGGGACCGGAGACGGAGTTTCTGCAGCAGGGAATCCGGCGCGGAATTTTTACCGATGAAATCTCGCCGCTCGGCATACTGGTCTTTCTGCACGTATATATTGCACTGGATCGCTCATTTCATGAGTACAAAAAAACGGACATGGATCACCAGGAACTAGCCCGGCTTCGCCGGCGATTTCAGCTGGCGCTCTATGGAACAAGCAATGAACACACTCGTACATAAGGAGAAATTTATGAACCCATTGCGTAGCATACTGGCGACTGTCTGCATCCTGTCGGCTGCCGCCGGGGCTGCATCTGCACAGCAGACCTTTACCGATCAGGAGCTGGATATGGAAACCGCAGTTGAACTGGCGCTGGCCAATAATCTCGGTATCCGTAGCCGGCGGATAGAGACACTCATCGCCGAACGCGACTATGCACATCGGTATAATGTGCTGTATCCGCAGATCAGTG
>CAZANF010000325.1:0-2739 GCA_964486425.1 uncultured Spirochaeta sp.
AATAACAGGGTGACGATACCCGTTGCAACGAGCACAATCATTTCCCGCCGCGGATGCCTCATGAATCACTCCTTCCGAAAATATACCCGGGAGTACCGGCCACATTGCTGCGCATGTGGAACAGTTTGCCGGCATCCGGAAAACGCTGCTGATCTGCCCCATCGGTACCGGTGGTAATGTAGACATCCTTCATATCTCTTCCGCCGAATGCAAGATTGGTAACCCGGCAAGCTGGAACCGGAATGCGTTCCACCAGTTCCCCGCTGTCGGGATCCCACACGGTGACACATTCTCCGCCGTACATGGCTACCCACAACCGGCCGCGGCTGTCAATCGACATACCATCCGGATACCCCAAATCCCCGGGAACACGCACCGCACATCGACGTCCGCTTATTTTACCGTCTGCAGGTGAATAGTCGAAGGCATCGATCTGTCTGGTGGGTGTGTCGATATAATACAAAGTTGATATGTCGGCGGACCATGCCAGTCCGTTGGATATGGTAATATCTGTTGCTGCCAGATGGAGATTCCAGCTGCGGTCCATGTAATAGAGCGAAGCCTCGCCTGTCTGCATGCGGGTGCTCATGCTCCCAATCCACAGCCCACCGTCCGGACCTGCCTTGCCGTCGTTGCAGCGGGTATATGGCATATCAGCCTCAAACGGAATCGAACGCAGTGTCCGGCCATCTTCGCTGATCTCTCGTATCTCCCGTTCCATCCCGATCACAAGTGTCGATTCGGTCGTCGGCACTACTGTAGCGATCTTCTGCTCAAAGGTGAGGGTAGTAATCGATTCGGATCCCGGGTAGCAGCGATGCAGGGCACGCGATTCAATATCTACCCACCATACACAGCCGCGCTGTTCATCCCACACAACACCTTCGCCTAATTCGCAACGCAGGTTCCCGATTGCGCGCATCATGCATGCAGCTCCTTTCGCTGAATCCAGCGTGACTCGCTCGGGGTAATCGCCAGGATATCAATCGGGCCGCCGACGGTTTTGGGACGCGGCATAAACCGGATCGCTTCTATGGTTGAGCGTACGGCAAACACAGAAAAGTCGATTGCGTCCTGCAGGGTAAAGAACTCGAATGGGATTCGCTGATACGGCAGCTCGCTTTGGATCACTCCCGGTGATGCCAGGGTTGCAACCGGCGCCAGCAGCCGGGTGATTATATCCGCCTCACCGCCCCAGGTAGCTCCCTGCTTGTCCTCAGGATTCTTCTGCTCCACCCCGTTCTTCTTCAGGTCGACATGCCACACCTGCGGGTCCGGGTTGCTGTCGCCGGTATGGTACCCGGCTACATGGAACTGGGTTTCCGGGATTTTTTCAAAGCCCTGAAAGTATTCGTTCAGTTTATGAGCAACAGCATGCGGTGCCGGTGGTCTTTTTTCGGCATCAATCTCTTCCAGAAAACTGTCGACATATCCTGCAATCGGAATGTTTCCTATTGCCGAGGCACCATACACCGAAATACCAATTCCGCTTGCGGTACGGAAGAGCTTGCGGTGAGAGTCCGAAAGTCCCACCGCAATATGCTGTACGGCAGCCCCGGAACTCGCTCGCTCCATATTGAAGGTAATACGACTATCGGCTGCCATGACGATACCCTCACGGGTATAGATCGTTATGATAAAGGACATGCAAAGATTGTAACATACTTGGACGGAATATCCCAAATAGATTAGTCTGTAAGCATGAATCATATCCTGCCAAGGCTGCTTGCTGCCGTCATTGTCGTGTTTGTACTTATGGCAAGCTGTGTATCAGAACCTGAGTCTGTTCCCGATGTGCGTGCAGAGCCCCCGCAGAAATGTATGAACGAGGGTTGTGGAAGAAGCTCCACGAATGAACCTGGTCAGCGTTTTCGCTCTACGGTATAGGTTCAAAGCAGATCGGCCTGGGAAGACCTGAACAGTTCACTGCGCGGTAATGCCCTCGAGCAGTATGAAGCCTATCTCAGTCATCAGCTTGATTTCGATGAGGCGGCAGTGGTAGCCGTTTTTGCCGGAGAACGCCCCACCGGCGGGTATCAGCTGCATCTTGAGCGTGTCATCCGTACCCCAAGCAGCATCTCGCTGCATATACGCGAGAGCAAACCGGATCCCGGTGATATGGTAACCCAGGCGCTTACTTATCCATCCCTGATTATGGTAGTCCATGATGCGCCGCAGGACATAGATGTCAATTTTTCACGATAGGAGGTGATGCGGCAGTATCAGCAGTGAGGGTGCTGTCGATGGATGTTTGTCTTTACGGGCAGCATTGAATTGCAGATTAATCTGGTTTGTTGGACTTTTCTGCAGCACCTGCAGCACCTGCAGCACCTGCAGATCCCCTGTCCCCAGCAGCTCCCGCAGCACCAGCTTGAATGACCGCCTGCAGACTTTTCAGTAAGGCTTCGCCCTGGAAGGGTTTTGAAAGCACTACATGTGCTCCGGCAATTCTGGCTGTTTCAAGATAGGACTGGACCGACGAGACAGCTCCACCGGATATCGCAAGGATGCCGGCAGTACTTCTTTTAAGCTTTCGAATCTCCATAATGAGTTCGATACCGCTCTTCCCCGGCAGAATGATGTCGGTAATAATGGCATCAAAAGACGCTTCCTTCAGCATGGCCAGTCCATCTTCACCACTGGATGCGATCTCCACGTCATATTTATGTGCCGACAGGATTTTCTTGAGCAGCTCCTGCTGGGAACGGCTGTCTTCAATTACTAAAACTCGAGGCATGG
>CAZANF010000326.1:0-2719 GCA_964486425.1 uncultured Spirochaeta sp.
TGTACGCACCAGGGAAATTATTACCGCACTGCCTGCTACCGAGGAGGACTGGGCTACCGAATATCTGGATGCAGTCCTCTCGATCCGCGTCGTAGACAGCCTGGATAATGCTATCGAGCATATTAATACCTATGGTTCCGGACATACTGATGCTATCGTCAGCAGTAATGAGGCTGCCGCGCAGCTTTTTATGCGTGCGGTAGATACTGCCAATGCGGTCTGGAATGCCAGCACCCGTTTTGCCGATGGCTTCCGCTATGGGCTCGGGGCCGAGGTAGGCATCAGCACCGGGAAAATCCATGCCCGCGGGCCGGTCGGAATAGAAGGGCTCATGATCTATCAATGGCAGCTGCGCGGCAACGGGCATATCGTTGCTCCATACGCTGCAGGGACCAAAAGATTTACTCACCGGGATATCTCATGAGACCATCGCTCTCGGAGACCCGTCGCCTGGTCATAAAGATCGGTACAAATGTACTGGCCGGCGGCGGCAGCGGATTTCGCCTGGAAACCGCAGCAGCAATCGCACAGCAGGCGGCGGAACTGCACCAGCGGGGTATTGAGGTAATCCTGGTAAGCTCCGGCGCAATCGGCCTCGGTGCGCATCGCCTTGGCCGCAAGGGCCGTATTCGCAAAATAGCAGACCGGCAGGCATGCGCAGCCGTCGGCCAGCCACTGCTCATGAATGAGTACAACCGGCTTTTCGATCTCCATCACATACCCATTGCGCAAATACTGCTGACCCGTGAACTGCTGAACAACCGTGACAGCTTTTTGAACATACAGGCTACGGTTTCAAACCTCCTGCAGAATGGGATTATCCCGATATGTAACGAGAATGATTCCGTCTCCACTGCCGAGATAGGACCGGTATTCGGCGACAACGATAACCTGAGTGCGCATATCGCCAGCAAACTGGAGGCTGAACTGCTGATACTGCTCACCGATATCGACGCCTTGTACACCGCGGATCCCCGTACCGACACAACCGCCTCCCCTATCCGGCTGGTGGAACAGGTCACCTCGGATCTGATGGGTATTGCGGCAGACAGCAGCAGTGAACTGGGAACCGGCGGAATGCGCACAAAACTGGAGGCTGTTCTGATAGCGGCGCGCGCAGGAACCAACGTTGTCATTGCCGACGGACGCAGCCCCGACAGTATCCTCCGCCTGTTCCGGAACGAGGAGATCGGCACCATGTTTTTATCCGGCCCCCGGATGAAAAGCCGGCTTCGCTGGATTGTAAACTCGGCACCGCACGGAATTATCCGGATTGATTCCGGTGCGACGCAGGCCTTGCATGCCGGCAAAAGCCTGCTCCCCAAGGGGATTACCGCTGTAGAGGGTACCTTTCACGCCGGGGATGTGATAGCCATCAACAGGGATTTTCATGCAATTACCCGCATGGACAGCAGTCAGATCCGCCGTATTATGGGTCTGCACAGCAGCGAAATACCCAGGATACTCGGACCCGCCGCCATCGGCAACGTAGTTGCGCGGGCTGAAGACATCGTCCAACTCCACCCGACAGGAGCTTCGGTATGAAAAACCCGGCTGATTTCCACATACTACTGCTGAACGATATGCATATCTCCTTACCGGGCGAGCTGTACCACAATCGGGATTCGGCATCCGTTTTTCGTCAGACCCTGAATGCCCTGTGCAAGATTGAACAACCTGACCTTATCATCCTGAACGGGGACATCTGTGCCATTGATCCTTCTGCGGAAATCTATGATTTCGTCGCCCGGCACCTGGAAGAATCCGGTATTCCCGTAATCGCCATTCCCGGGAACCATGATGATCCGGCAATGATGATGGATTTTTTTCCCCTCCCGGCCCAGGTACTACAGGATCTCGGCGCAGCGCCCGTGTACGCATCACCTGAGGACCCCTACTGCGGATGGGCTAAACTGCATAACTGCGGAATTTCATGGCTCAACAGCTTTGATCACACCCTGAGCACGCTGCAACGGGAATGGTTGCATGCGAACGCCGGGCGTATGCACGCCCAGAATGGCTCTCTGGTTTTCATTCATCATCCGCCGGTTCACGTTCCATGCATCTTTATGGAATCAAATTACCCCCTGCAGGATCGTGAACAAGCATATACGGCTATCCGGAACATTCCCGACATTCAACGCATTTTTTGCGGCCATTACCACAGAAGGTATGAGCATAAAACAGAACCGGTCACAATGGTCTCTTCATCCCTGTATACCATGGACCCCGAGCATGATCAGCACCGCATCCTCCACTATAACCCCGGCTACGCACGAATATATCTGCGGCGGACTCCTTCCGCAGGAATCCCTCCTGTGCATTATCCGCACTACACTGTAGCGGAACTGCCGGAAAAAATGCTAAAAGATCAGTATGAGATTTAATACCGACGACACCCGGATCCAGCAATTGAAACCCCTTATCCCGCCTGCAATCCTGATGGAGGACTACCCTCTCTCGGATACCGGATCGAACACTGTTCAGAACGGACGCACCGCGATCGAGTCCATAATCTCCGGTGCCGACGATCGTCTTCTGGTAGTAATCGGGCCGTGCTCGATTCATGATACTCAGGCCGCGCTGGAATATGCCGCCAGACTTGCCGAAGCCAGGCATCGCTTTGCCCCGGAACTGGAGATTGTTATGCGGGTATACTTCGAAAAACCCCGCAGCCGCACCGGATGGAAGGGTCTGATTAACGATCCGATGCTGGACG
>CAZANF010000327.1:0-2692 GCA_964486425.1 uncultured Spirochaeta sp.
TTAATCATTCCCTTTACCAGTTCACTTGCCACATATTGGCCCATACGGTCGTTCAATCGGCGGCCGGCCAGGATTATCTCGGGATGATACCCAAGTTCTTCTGCCTTGTGCGTCAGGTAATACGGATCAACACCGATGCAGTGCCCACCTACCAGTCCTGGCTGGAAATTCAGGAAATTCCATTTGGTTCCAGCGGCTTTCAGAACCTCACGGGTGTCGATACCCATCTTCTCGAAAATGAGAGCCAGTTCATTAATGAACGCGATGTTAATATCCCGCTGTGAGTTTTCTATAACTTTGGCTGCCTCGGCCACTCTGATTGAGGAAGCCTTGAATGTACCGGCCGTGATTACACTGGAGTAGAGAGCATCGACAAAATCAGCCACCTCCGGTGTGCTCCCGCTGGTGACCTTGAGTATCCTGGTAACGGTGTGTTCCTTGTCACCGGGGTTAATCCGTTCAGGGCTGTACCCGCAAAAAAAGTCCTCTTTGTACTGCAGTCCACTAACGCTTTCAAGAACCGGAACACATTCCTCTTCGGTACAACCGGGATATACGGTGCTTTCAAAAACCACAATATCACCTTTTTTCAGAACCGATCCTACAGATTTACTGGCACTTAACAATGGCCGCAGATCGGGCCGCTTGTTGGAATCAATGGGTGTGGGAACCGTTACAATGTATACATTGCACTTTGCAATATCCGAGAGGGAGTGAGTAAAAACAAGCTTCTCTGCCTTTTTTATCGTAGCCGAGTCGAGTTCCCTCGTATTATCGATACCTTCCTGCAGCTCCTGTATCCGCTGAGGATTGATATCGAACCCCGTGGTAGGGTAATCAGTTCCAAAGGCTGCTGCCAGCGGCAGTCCGACATAGCCAAGTCCGATTACTGCTATGTGTACATCACTATGCAATTTCATGTATTACCTCAATATATTTTCTGGTTACAATCACTTCATCATACTCCTGTTTCATTTTTTCCCTGCTATTACGGCCCATTTCCATGCGCTGTTCCGGCGTCAAGCGAATCATGTGCAGCATGGCATCCGCCAGATCCTGCGCATCTTTCACCTTGCACAGGAGACCGTTCACTCCATGGTCAACGGGTTCCCGGCAGCCTACGGAGTCGGCCGCTACAAGCGGTTTTCCAAGGGCCGCCGCCTCCAGCAGGGTGCGGGGTGTACCCTCCCGGTAGGATGGTAACACTACACAGTCTGCTGCCGTAATAAAGGGGCGCACATCATCATGTCTGCCCAGATACTCTATCAACCCGGATGAGGTCCATTCCTCAAGCTCGGCTGCAGTCATGGCTCCAGGGTTATTATAATCGATAAACCCCAGGAGCTGAAAAGATACCGAAGGATACTCCTGTTGTACCAGTTTCGCAGCCGTAACAAACTCAAAGAGTCCTTTGTCCCGGATAAACCTGCCGATAAACAGAAATCGCATTTCCGTTCCGGAAGGGATATCTCTGTCGGGATACCGGTCCGGATCGAAATCCGAAATGTTAACACCGCTGCCAGGTAAAATCGCTGTACGCGATTCGGAAACCAAATTCCTCTCCAGAAACAGGGCACGGTCGTCCTTGTTCTGAAAAAATACCCTGTACGCCTGACGCTGTGAAAGCCTGTACAGAAGAGACACAATCCGCATAAGCAACCCCTGCTTCATGAAGGCGGTTCCCAGGCCGGAGATATTATTGATTACCGGTATACCCAGAAGGGATGCAGCAAAGGATCCATAGATATTCGGCTTCGAAGTGAAGTGGAGTATACAGTCCGGCTGGATTCTGCGATATGCCCGATAATAGCGGCCAACAGTAACGACTTCTTTCAAAGGATTGGTGCCCATATTATCGAGGGTCAGACCCGTATGTTCGCATCCGATCTCCTGCAGACGGGGAACATATTCATCAGGGGGACTGATTGCCGAAACCTCATGTCCCAGGTGAATAAGCTGAACAATCAGATTACGCCGAAAATTATACACATACCAGGCTGAATTGGCGCTTAAAAGAACTTTCATTTTTTGCAGGTCTCCCACAGATGTTCATAGGCATTAACCATTGCTGCAATGCTGTACCGCTCTACGATTCGCTGCCGGCAGGAGACCTTCCGCGCAGAATATTCCGCAGGGTTATCTTTCCACTCGGTATACATGCTATGTATCGCCTGTCCGAGTGCATCCTTATCTGCCACCGGCACGATTATGCCGGAGGTTCCGAGGATCTCCGCAGCATCCCCAACGGTAGTGCTGACTGAGGGAATACCGCAAGCCATGGCCTCAGCCAGCACATTGGGAAATCCTTCGCTGACACTATGAAGGACGAAGCAGTCCAGCGCATTCATAAAGCGGGGCACATCGTCTATGGATCCAAGGGCGGTAATTGCTGCATTCAGGTTGACAGCCTGAACCCATTGCCGAAATTGAGGGTTAGTATACTCAATTCCTGTGCCTGCCATAAGTACTCGAATACCTTCCCGGTTCCGAACCACATCTGCCATTACCTGTATAAAGGTTTCATGGGCCTTTACCCTGTGCAAGCGCCCCAGAGAGCCGACCAGAAAGACATCCTCCGGAATTTCCATTTCTTTTCGCAAGGCCTTGCCGGAATCAATATCCGGTTTCAGACGCTGAAGGTCGTACCCATTGGGAATAACAGTCATGCAATCAGAACGGTAGCCGAACTCCT
>CAZANF010000328.1:0-2680 GCA_964486425.1 uncultured Spirochaeta sp.
ACCGGCAGTGGTAACATGTTCCACGCGCACGGCCGGAGGCGTATACCCCGCAGGATGTAGAGATTCGCGCAGCGATATCTCAGCCCAAGGAGTGACAGTGGTTTACGAAGGAAACCACGAGAACGACGCCGGGAAGGGGGACTGTGTAAGGCGGAGGTGACGGAGCCTTAAAACACAGTCCCTGTCGTTTCCGGTGTAGCTTACCATTCAGGCCTTTCCGAGGAGTAGCAGCCGGAGGCCGGTTATGCGCCTATAGTCTTGTGCTGACAGATTACCTTGCGCTTCCCGCAGGATGCGCAGCTTGACAGCACCCGTGCGGTTGATCATCTGGATATTCTGAAAAACCAGGTATATTATGACGGCTATGTGCACGATACACCCCGGAGATGACTTCCGCCTCGGCTTTGGCCTGGTGGATCACCGTGAACCGGCCGACCCTGACACAGAACAGAACCTGATTGTCTCCGGCTACACTAGCACCGAAGACTTCATAGCTGTGTATGACCGCAAAGCATTGTGGCGGGCGGCAAGCTTTACCGCCGAGCGGAACATGCTGTTTGCAGAGCACCCCTGGACTGCAGCCGAAGGAAACGAGTGGTATGAAACCATGCAGGACTTCTTCATACCGTCCTACACCTGGATATCGAACAATATACAGAACAATGCGGTAGCCTATGATTATGACGGCAGTGATACCCCGATGGGCTTTGTGAGCAAACTTGGTGAACAGGCTAGATGGAATGAACAGCTGAGTGTTAATCAGGCAATCGCTCCGAACAACAACTGGCACTATTACACCCGCAGTGTGGATCATGAATCTGTTTCGAATGCTGAGTTTAATGGTACGGTCAACACGACAGTCAGTAATCTGAATGGGCTTGCGTTACAAATAGCAAACCTTGAAGCACTTGCTGATGAAGGTGATGCGGCCGCTGACATAGAGCTGCCGGCAGTCCTGGCAACAGCCCCGGTGAATGGTGAATACCCCTATCTCCCCGGCTGGACCGAGTGGTTACGTCGTGAAGATCTGTTTCCAACTGATCCTGCAGACGAAAGCTTCCTTGGACGCTTTGCTGCCGGAGTAGACTGTGTAGCCTTTGTCATGCACGCCTTTGGCTACGACGGAAGTACCAGCCGTTGGGCCCGGGACAAGCAGCTGTTCAGCCCCAACGACCGTACCACTGCAGGCGGGCAGGCACGGTATTACCCGTACAGAATAACCCAGGATCGTGGATATGCGGAGGTGATTGCGGATAAGAATGTCTTGGAATTGGTTCAAATCAATGATGAAGATAAATTTATTCCAGAAAATCTCGATCTTATCCGTCCCGGTGATATTGTATACTACGCAACCGAGGGAGAAGATGATGACGGAAATCCTGTGGATGTGGGTAGTCATGTGATGATGGTGTATTCGGTAGAGCAACCGGAGAATGGTGGGCCAATACAGCCTGAGCATGTACGGTTGATTGAGTCGACGCATTGGGATGACGGGTCTTCTGGATTTGTAACTTATGACCGGTTGATTTCTGCTGTTCCTGCAATCCGTGATTGGGTTATTTTTCGGCTGAAACAGTGAGGATATTATGAAACAGAAAATTTCCCGGATTGTATATGCGATGTTATTTATAGTCAGTGTAGGGTCGCTGTATGCTCAAAGTACTTCTTATAATGAGTATCTGATGATTTTAGTTCATCAATTTTCTTTGGGCAGTTCTACTGGTGAATTAAGAGTCTATGATGCATCTAGTATGAGTGGTTACCCTGGTCCGACATCCCTGACATTTTTACGGGACAATCGCATTCTTATCGTAGATGTTTGGAATGAGCGCTTATCAATTTTCAATGATGAATTTGAGATTCAGGAAGAAATACATACCACTAATGGGCGACTGGTGGCAGGACCATTCCATTATTTTGCAGATGAGAATGTAATCATTGGTACTAGTATGCCTGATACGTGGGCCGGAATAGACTTGGAAGGAGATGTCTTCTTTCGTATGAGTAAAACGGATTCACCATTACCTAATAACTATTTCCGCTCCTACTGGTACCACAACGATGTGCTTTTTATCCATGATCGTGATAATTGTCTGGTGAGTATTCGAGAGCCAAGTCCGGTATCGGAAGAGAACCGGCAACGATTCCTTGATACCGATCAGACACGAGCCTTGTTTGAAGCAGGATCAGGCTGGGATCCTCAGGGACTGAGTATCGACGAACAGGACCGGCTGTTTCTGGACGGGGAGCTGGTTACGCTGGATTTTCGAACCTTTTCAGATTACTGGTATGAGGTTCATGATGGGGATATGAGTAAGTTATCAGCTTTTGGGAGGCGAATAGGAGGAGATACTTTTATTGGTAAAGATAACCAAGGGTATACCTATTGGGATGCGGCACATCAGTTCATTCTTGTATTTAGTGCTGACGGTAAGCTTATTGAATGGTTTAGATATGATTTTAATAAATCCTCAACACCCCCCACTGTATCACCCGAGGGACATGTGTACTTCATGAACTCTACACAAGACACAATAGACATCTATCGCGTCGACCGACAGTGGTAATATAGATCAGGTAACAGCAGGTGCAAAACCATGAAGGTTTGTCTGCACACCTCCTTGCGCACGGACGGAGGCATATACCCCGCAGGAAAGGGGGACTGTGTAAGGCGGAGGTG
>CAZANF010000329.1:0-2665 GCA_964486425.1 uncultured Spirochaeta sp.
TGCCGGGAAGGTTTTCATGTCCGAAATCATGATACAGCTTGACTGATTTCTTCCCCGGGATCTTGTTGAATGCGGCAAACTGCGTGGACGGGGGGCAGATCGTATCCATAAGGGCGGTGGCCATAAGCACCTCGCCGCGGATTCGCGGTGTCAGGTACTGCACATCGATATAGCCCAGGCGGCAGTAGAACTCCTCCTCGTGCTCATGCCGGGGGTCAAAACGGCGGAAGTAGTCGACGATTTCACCGTAGGCCTTCTCGGCCAAATCCATATCCCACACACGGCGGTAGTCACAGAGAAAGGGGTACACCGATATCACCCGCTGGACCTGCGGCACCAATGCAGCGCATGCCAGGGCAAGACCTCCGCCCTGCGACCAGCCCATAACCGCGACGCGATCCGGATCAACATCCGGGAATTCCATAACTATTGAGGCCAGCTGGGCTGTATCCAGAAAAATCTGCCGAAAAAGCAGATCCTGGGGATTGTCCCTGACACCGCGGATGATGTGGCCATGATGCGTGTTCCCGCTCACCCCACCGACATCCTCCGACAGTCCGCCCTGTCCGCGGCAATCAAGCGATACCACGGAAAAACCGGCGGCTGCATACGGGAGTTTATCGGTCCAGTCACCGCTGTCCATCGTATAGCCGTGAAACTGCAGCAGCGCCGGACCCGGTGCGGCCGGTTCACCACTGCCGGTGCGGGGGCGTACATATTTGGCATGGATGCGTGCGCCGCGGACCCCGGTAAAGTACAGGTTAAAGCACTCGGCAAAGGGCGCCTGAAACCCTGCCGGCTGTATCTCGACGGCGGGACGGCACGCACGCATTTCGCGCATAGCCTCCTGCCAATAGTCATCGAAGTCCGCCGGCCTGGGATTTCTTCCATCATATTGGTACAGCTTTTCCAGAGGCATTTCAAATACCGGCATATAACCCTCCTAGCCAGGTTCCCGAACCTTCGCTACTCCTCGAGATCTGCAGCTGTATCTACTGCATCGGCGGCTGCATATTGTGTCCGCAGCAGATGGGCATAGTGCCCTTCCCGCTGCAGTAATTCATCATGTGAACCGATCTCCAGAATTTTCCCGTGCTCAATCACTACGATACGGTCCGCGTCTTTAATGGTAGAGAGGCGGTGAGCAATCACAAAGGTCGTTCTACCGACACTCAGGCTTTTCATTGCCTCCTGTACCAGCTCTTCGCTTTGCGAATCCAGATACGCACTGGCTTCATCCAGGATGAGGATTTTCGGGTCCCGAATGAGCGCGCGAGCAAAGGCCAGCAGCTGTTTTTGCCCCAGGGACAGTAATGATCCGCGCTCACCGATATCGGTGGCGTATTCCTGCGGCATAGCCATAATGGTCTCGTGAAATCCCATCTGCTTTACCACGGACTGAACCTCTTCCAGCGTGGCATCGGGTTTACCGTAGCGGATAGCGTCGTACACGGTTCCGGAAAACAGCCCTGAATCCTGCATAACCAGCGCCAGATTCCGTCGGTAGGCTGCCTGTGCATATTCGCGGATATCGCGACCGTCCACCAGAATTGCGCCCTCCACCGGATCGTAGAAACGAGACAGCAGACTGATAATAGTGGTCTTTCCGGAACCCGTATGCCCGACAATTGCGAAGGTTTCTCCCGGTTCAACCGTAAAAGAGATCCGCTTGAGCACAACCTCTTTTTCATTATAGGAGAACACTACATCCCGGAACTCCACCCGACCCTGAATCTCGACATCGCGTATAGCTCCCGGAGAATCGACAATCTCCGGCGCGACATCCAGCATATCAAACACCCGCTCCGCAGAAGCCATAGCCCGGCTCACCTGATTCATCATATTGCTGATCTTCTGCATCGGTTGAAAAAACCGGTTGATATAGGAAAGGAATGCGGCAATAACCCCAATGGTTATCGCCTGGCGCGACAGCAGCACCCCTCCGCCGAAGATTACCAGTGCGGTGCCGATAATGTTCAGGGTAGCTACACTTTGCCAGAAATATGCCAGCAGCGGATAAAAATGCTTTGTTTCCTGATAGTAGTCGTCGTTGACTGCATGAAAGGCCCGAATATTCTCATCTTCCCGCGCAAATGAGCGAATAACCTTTATTCCGGAGATCGACTCATTCAGAAACGCATTTACAAAGGAGAGGGTTCGCTGAATTCCCCGCCCGGCAGCTACAATCTTGGTACGCAGGAAAAACACTACAAAAACCAGCATCGGTACGGTAACCAGCAGGATGATGCTCAGCAACGGGTCCAGACTGAACATGGCGATGGTGATACCGAGGATAATCATGACGTCGACCACAATCGTATCAAGTCCGGCCTGCAGCAACTCCTCCAGCACCTGAACATCATTAGTCAGTCTGCTCATTATCTGCCCTGCCCGCTGTGCATCAAAATAGCGGAACGACATGTACTGTAGATGCTGGAACAGATCGGCCCGGAGATCATACAGCATACTGTAGCCGATTCTCATCATCAGCCGGCCCTGCAAATGAGCAGAGATATACAGAGCGGTAATAAGGACTGCAAGCAGAATGGAAATCCGGATGAGTCCCGGGGTATCACCAACCGCGATGTAATCATCAATGCCGATCTTGAGCAGAACCGGTATCATGAGGGTACAGCCGACGTTGACTATCGCAAAGAAATACATC
>CAZANF010000330.1:0-2620 GCA_964486425.1 uncultured Spirochaeta sp.
CACTCACGCATAAACTTGAGGAAGCCGTCTCTATCGCGGCGGAAATAGGTGTATCTGAGCGCTCTATTTTACTGGCTGCTGCCGAGAACAAACTGACAGGAAACGAAGCCAGAATTATTCCGTTTTTAGGATCACCGCATTCAGCTGTCGCGCTGGATATACTGCAAACCAGATGCTCCAAGGATGATCTGAATGCATTGCTGGAAGTAATGCCCTCGCTGCTCTCGTTACCTGGTCATGGATTCATTCAAATGAAAAGGCTGCACTGGCAAGCCGCAAGTGATATGAGCTCTCCGATACGCAATGGGGTGATGTTCAGAACTGATATTACTCTTGGGGACAAGCATGTTGAAATTTGCTGTAAAGAAGACCTTCGCCAGGCAGCCGGCGGGATTTTTGGTGGTATTATTGGCGGTTTGGGATGCGGAGTCGGCTTTGGGGTAGGGTTTGGTGTCGGGCTTGGCGCTCTTAATTCACCTGTTTTTTCTCTTGTCTTTACGAGTACTGTCCTTTGTGCCAGCTACATACTTGCCCGTTTCAGCTACAAAAAAATCTATGCTGCTCGGAAGCGGTTTGTAACTGAATCAGTGAGAAAAATCCGAGATTATCTTGCCGCACGATCTGCAAATAACCGCATCGAAGACTAATGCAGAAACTGGTGATTGATGTATCAACCGCGATACGTATTTGTATTGTGTCAGTTGTGCAGCGGAGCAGCCATTCCGCTGTATATCAATCTTTTCTTTGATTCATCGGAGAGGGAATCCATTGTTTGTTCATTTTTCCTGGGATTTTCGAGTAGATCTTTTAGATATCCATATTCATATGGGGTACATTCAAGGCAGCTCAGCTGATCATCGGTACAGGCAAACGCGAGCAGCAGTTCCTGTTTCGTGAGCATCTGCTGCAGAGCCGTGAAGTCATCTATTCCCTGCGCAATGGCGTCCGTCATCTCCTGCGGATGAAACGAAAAACTGTCAAGGCGGATGCTTGGATTGAAGAGTATGCCGCTATGCTGAAGCGGGCTTTCCGCAGATTCCGAAAACACTCCGTTATAATGCCAGAAATACACCACGAGGTCTCGCAGCAGGGAGAAAGAAAAGTCGGGATTCATTATATCCCAAATCCGTTCCAGAATAGTAAGCTGAAATTCGAGCGGACTGAGTAAATAATCGCTTTCATCTGTACATTCAACACCCAGCTGAAAGAATCTGGATGAGGATATATGCAGATTGCTCAGTATGAGATCAAACCAGCTGACGGCCTTGCCCAGATTATAAAAGTACTCGGCAAACCTCGCGATGCGGCGTGCGATGTGCATGTCATCCTTTGAGAAAGCCGGGGTGCGTTCTACGAGGTAACCGTTCTCGGGGTGGAAATCCAGTCCATGGTATTCTGCCTTGTCGTAGAGGACTGTTCCTGGAATCACTGCGAGTGGAAAGATGTCGACATGGTTTGGGACCAGGCTGAAGGCGTAATCAATACTTTCAAGGAACCCTGCCAGGCTGTCACCCGGCAGCCCGTAGATCAAATCAAGCCCATACGGCACATGCTGCTCGTGCAGCAGATACACTTTTTCCCGGAAAAGCTCGATATTGCAGTTTCGCTGTATCTTCTCGAGCACTTTGGAATGTATGGACTGAAGTCCAATCTGAAGGGTGCAGTGAATGTTTGCAAACAGCTCAGCGAGTTCCTGGTCTATATGTTCAGCCCGTATCTCAAAAGTGAAATGTATATCTGTTTCTGCATCCAGTATCATGCGCAGATTTCGTTTTGCAATTGCTTTATCATAATTGAAGGTTGGATCGAGTACGAGTATTTCAGGGATGCCGGATTTCAAAAACAGATCCAGTTCGGCTTTCAGTCGGCTTTCTGGAAATCGGCGTATTCCTGATGTGCCTCTGCTCTCAAAGCAGAACGCGCAGCGATACGGACAGCCGCGAGATAATTCCCATAACGCACCATGATACTCGGCGGGATCTATAAGGCCGCTTAGATATGGTGATGGCAGGGCTGAAACGGAAGGCGGAGATCCCTGGGGAATGATCGTCGGCTGCTTTCGACCGGCAGCAAGGCCCCGGATTGTTGCCGGTAAGGTGTATTCAGCCTCACCCGGCAGTACATAATCAATTTCCGTTATTGATGCATAGTAATCTGGCAATGCAGTGGGAAGTGCTCCTCCAACAATCACGGTAATTGCTGGATGTATTTTCTTGATCTCGCGGATCATCGCCAAAGCTGCTTCAGCATTCCAGAGAAATACGGAAAAACAGACTACATCGGGATTGTCGGCAACCGTTGCCGACACCCGCTCTTCCGGTGAATCCTTCAAATAGCAGTCGATGATCGAGATGGAAACAGTATCGGGAAAATGATCGCTCAACGACTGAGCAATCATCGCGGCTCCTAACGGGACCGCCCGTGCAGCCGGTTCAATATGAATGGAGATGAAATGTACGCGCATAGCTGCCTGTTAAATTATGCCGAGATCCAATAGTCTTTGGTTTATACCATACATAGGCGGGCGCGTTAACCTGAGGATTAATAAACGCAGAAATCCTGTCCATCCCTGTTGACCAAACAGCTGACCTCCGGTATATTCACCCTCACGCGCCGGGAG
>CAZANF010000331.1:0-2617 GCA_964486425.1 uncultured Spirochaeta sp.
ACTGGAACTGTTCAGCTTCGGATTGGGTAATATTATCGGGAACATCAGCGCCGGGTTTCTGGCCGAACGCGGCGAGGTCTACGGGGCGACCGGATTCGAACTCTTCTATGCCGCAGCCCTGGCGATTGCGCTTATCGCCATTCTCTGGATCTGGGCGCGCATGCCGAATGCCTCTCCGGGCCCGAACACGCAGACATCCGGCTTAGAGTAGCGGGCCAGGCCATGTCTATCCGCTTACCAACCTGTACAGACTAGAAAATCTCCAGGAGAGGGTTTGCACCAGCAGACCGACGCTGCCAACCAGGATTTGCCCGTTGGCCTGGGTGGCTAGAATGAGCTATTCAAAGCCAGGCTGCAGTACATACTCATATCCGTCCGGATAACCGGCTTGACTTTTACTTTTATTATATATAAAATATCATATACAGGAGGATGTCATGGCAGTAAAAGTATACACCACCCCCACATGCGGATTTTGTACCCAGATCAAGCGTTACCTGCGTGAAAAACGCGTACCTTTTACCGAATACGATGTCTCCCGCGATCTGCGCCGAGCCGATGAAATGATGAAGAAATCCGGCCAGGCCGGCGTCCCCGTCATCGACATAAACGGCAAAGTGCTGGTTGGCTTCGATAAGGAAAAACTGGATCGCAGCCTCCGGTAGCAGATCGAGCCGTAGCCGTTGAACCATACTCAGCCATCGCGATGATTGATGCATGCCGCGCCCGCATTCTTGTGCTTGCGGTGTCGCTCAGGAAGATCGCGGTGTCGCGTGTACGAACCGCGTGTGCGAACCGCGGGAACGCCAAGTTGCAAATTGACTATTGGTAAACGATCAATAGCCGTCCGTGTAAAAATATACAGGAAACCAAAGACTTTTCCGTAATCGAGATTATCGTTACTACCCAAAAATCAATTGTGACAGGGGTGCGACAGTATTTGTCATGGTCCTATAGTAGAGTAGTCCTATCGAGGTAATGTATGGATCAGTTTAATGTTTTCAGTCGGCCGCATGAATCTGATTTACGACTTGTCCCTGCGGCCGTCGCTGCTATACAACAGCAATATCCAGATGAACCGACACAATTCCTTGTACATTTCCGAAGGCAGGAACGTGGACTGCTCATCAATGTGCTCATTGCTGATGACCAGTTCCAAACCAGTTGTCTTGGAGTAATTGAAATTCGATCACTTTCAGGTAATAACCGGCCGGAACATACTTTGATCGGCAGAGAGATTCAGAATGCGGTTGAGGAAAAGATCGATTACGAAGCTCTACAAGTCTCCGCAGGATCAGGAACCTATTACAGGGTTTCCGACAAACTTACAGGCATGGATATTCACCTCTACGAAGGCAGAGTATACGATCTGAATGCAATCATCGTTGAACTGGAGTGAGCCATTAGCCACTATAGATGAAATGCTTATGCAAATAATCAATCACGCCCTCTACACAATCCTCTCAAAGGATCCCAGCAGCGCCTCCCGCTAATCAACTACAATCGGCGTCCAGGAAATCGGCTTGATCGGCTTGCCGTCGGCAATCGGGCAGTAGCCGTTAAACCCGTACTCCGCCATCCCCGCAATAAACACAGGATCGGTAAACGGGTAGCCATCCACGCTGCACAGCAATGCATCGATCCCGCACAAGGGGCAGATTCCCGTACCCAGCCCGCCATCGGGATAGGTTGAAATATCAGGTACTTGGACACGCGGGTCAAAGCGGTAGCCGCAGTAAAAGCAGAAGCAGGTGTCGCTGTGTGCAATCCGCTCGCTGTTGCGCAGACAGCTTCGTACCGCCCGTTCCAGATACTCCTCGCCATAGCGCTCCAGCGCCAGCGGAAATAGTTTGAGGGTATCGATCGGCCATCCGTCTGGATACAGCTCAACCTCCAGCCCCGGACTGTTGTCTTTTTCGGTCTTTTTGCTCATGGCATCATACTACCACTCTGCGTACGACAAATTATGTCGCCTCCTGTTGATATACTCATAATGGCACAAGGAGGCCTCACCATGCCCTCGTTTGAGTATCACTGCCGGGAATCACAACGCCTGTTCGGTAACCCTTATCCCGAAGTCCACCGCTGGTTGGATGAGTTCGCCGGGCAGCAGCCCTGGGGAATGCGACACCGTTTTTTGCGTCATCATGAAGAAGGCATCAGTCAAGCAGCCGAACTGTTCGGACCCGATGCCGCCGCCGTTGCCCGCCAACACATTATCAGCGACCTGAAGCAAGAAGGCTGGACCGAATCCGATCCTTTCCCTAAAAACGGCGACCACTACAAACGCATCGGATTGTTTTAGCTACGCCACTTGATTCCACCGTTTGCAGATTGATGCATGCCGCGCCCGTCCGCTCACAGCCCGGGCGGGCGATCCAGCGTGGTGATCCCAGCTCGCGCCTCGCTCCGCTCGGCACCGGAGCGGAACTGCCGTGAAAAGACATAATGCTGCACGCCAGCTACATTTATTGACAGCTATGCTTGCGCGGAGTATCCTTGAAGAGTACTAAGGAGGCGTATGATGAGTCTATCACTGGATATTCAGCACATGACCAAGGAAGAGAAAATCCAGGCACTTGAGCTCATATGGAACGATCTGCGCACCACCGCCGAC
>CAZANF010000332.1:0-2609 GCA_964486425.1 uncultured Spirochaeta sp.
AGCATGTCTACGGCGGGCACAACGAGGTCACGATGCATATCCGTCTGGATGATAGCATGTGCATTGCGGATGCACATGCTATGGTGGATCGAATCGAGCAGTGTATGCGTGACGAGGTTAATGTGGAGCCGACTATTCATGTCGAGCCCCGCCGCCGGGGAGTCGGGAGAAGTGAATGAGGTTGGAGCAGCAGCTGCCTTTGCTGCCGGTATTATTTCTTTTCTTAGTCCCTGTATATTCCCGCTAATCCCTTCATACCTTTCATTTATTGGTGGTTCCCGTACCCTCCGCTCGGATGGAAGGGTGATTCTGTCGGCAGTTTTCTTTACCGTTGGCTTTTCGCTGGTCTTTATTCTGCTGGGAGCCGGAATCGCTGCAGGCAGTTCGCTGCTGACCGCATATGCGCCGATCTATGAGTTGATCTCGGGTACATTCATCATGCTGATGGGACTGCAGCTAATTTTCGGGTTTATTCCCTTGCTGCTGCGTGAGGTCCGGGTGCACACCCGACGCTCCCCCGCAGGTCCGGTTGGAGCCGTCGCTGTCGGAATGGCATTCGGGGCCGGGTGGACACCCTGTGTTGGACCGGTATTGGCCTCCATCCTGCTGCTGGCAGGCATGGAAGGGAATGCGGTGACTGGAATCGTATATCTGGGTCTGTATGCGTTGGGACTGGGTATTCCATTCGTGCTGGCAGGGGTTTTCCTGGAGCGATTCGCACGCTTTCAGCAGCTGTTTCGCAGACATACGCGCAGGATTCAGATTGGTTCAGGGGTTGTGCTTACCTTGGTGGGCGCTTTAATCGCCGCCGGACGGTTCCAGCTGTTTACTGCGTGGCTGCTGAATCTCGGAGCCGGACTTGCCGGGTGGGGGGAAAACAATCCGGGGGCTGCCTCAGCCGCAGCCGCTGTGCTTATGCTGATCATCGGTATGGTGCCGCTTGCGGTGCATACCCTGCGCAAAAAGCATGTATCCGCGGTCTGGTGGGTAATCGCGGCAGGGTCGATGCTCGCGGCTTTCCTGGAGGCCACAGGTGTCCTGAATGTATTTATCCTGCTGGGAAGATATATGCAGTTTCAGGGGATGTGATTCCGCAGTACCGCGGCACTCACAGCTCCGACCCGTCGGTGGACAATAATCCCCCGGCTGTCCAGGATAAGGGTGGTCGGTACCACCCTCACATTATAGCGAGCCTGAACCGCCCCATCCTGATCCAGAAGATGCAGAAAACCCGGCTCATACCGGGCAATGAAATCTGCTACATCCTGCCGGCTGCGTTCGCTGTGAGTCAGGTTTATACCGACTACCTGCAGTGATTCGCCGAACTCCTGCTGCAGCGCAACAAGTTCAGGGAATTCCGCCCGGCATGGCGGGCACCAGGTCGCCCAGAAGTTGAGGACCGTCGGGGTCCCTTGCAGGTCGCTCAGGCTCACTTCTTCTCCGGCTAAAGAGTTCAGGGTGAAATCAGGCGCTGCCGTGTGTACAGCCGCAGCAGTGGCTCCGCCGGTCCCCTGCGGCTGCTGCAGGATTGCTGCGATGCGACTGCCCGGTATCCAGATGATCAAGACGACAGCCAGCATGATTCCGAGGCCGCGCATAAGATGCCGGGCATAGGCAGTCTGTCCGGACAGGATGTGGCGGTGGCGAAGTATGATATACCCCGCAGCACCGGTGATTCCGAGTGCCGTTCCGGCAGCTCCGCCCGGAAGATACAGCAAAGCAATGGGGGATTCCAGTATCGTCTGAAATGAGAACAGGAGTGGAGACAGCTTCCACCCGACAAGGAAGATCAGTAGAGCGTTAACACTGGTGTCCACCAGAACCCCGGCTGACTGACGGCGTTCCCCGGTATTCAGACTGTGCCCTGTTCTGCTGAAGCGGGCATAGGCCCACCCGGCAAGAATGGCGCCGGCAGCAGCTGCTGCAGTCAACAGGTAGTGAAACGGCACGGATAGCAATTGGTTCATGCTGTAATCTTAGTGGTTTAGTCGGCTGTCGCCAAGCGCCGTATGTGGTGCTTGAGCCTGGCGATCGTGACAGGCTTTTCCAGAAACTCATTGATTCCAACCCGGCTGCACTGCTTCTTCTCCTCCGGATCGATGTAGGCAGAAACAGCAATAATGTGTACGTCGTGGTTCCGTACATCTGACTGTGGATCCCGGATGTACCGAGCCGTTTCGATCCCGTTCATTACCGGCATCTGGATATCCATAAGGATGAGATCATAGTCTTCTGTTGCCAGCAGCGGTTTGGCATCTGCTCCATTTTCTGCGACATCCGGGCTGCATCCCATTCTGGTCAGAGATGTGGAGAGGAATCTGCGGTTTATGCTGTCGTCTTCGATAACAAGTATCCGGTAAGCCGGGAATTGCGGTGCTCCCTCAAGCTGCTGGGGCGACAATGGCACAAATTCCCCTGTTGCCGGGGTGTCCAGTCTGCGGCAGCGGACGCGGCACATTACGGTAGTCCCTCCACCGGGTACACTGGAAATCTGCAGGTCGCCGTTCATCTCTTTAGCTTGTCTGTGTGCAATCGTTAAACCGAGACCAACCCCGCCGAATGACCGGGTGAAGCCACTTTCAGCCTGATAAAAGGACTCGGTGGCATGC
>CAZANF010000333.1:0-2606 GCA_964486425.1 uncultured Spirochaeta sp.
ACGGCACGGACGGCCAGCTGTCCGCACTTGGCCTGCGGGTAATGGAGGACAATCTGGGAGTGCAGCCGGCTTATGCTCCTGCGCCGCTGGTGCGAGCTGCGATTCTGCAGGAGTACCCGCAGATAGAGCAGCTGCTTGAGCCGGTATTTGCAGGACTGGACATGGAAACCCTGCAGACCTTGAATGCAGCGATTGCAGTTGATGGTCAGTCTGCCGACCTTGTCGCAGCAAACTATCTGCGTGACGCCGGATTTCTTGAGTAGAGCATTGTCTCGATCTGGAGCAGGTTTCTCCTTTCCGGTCTGGTGTTCCGGGATCGCGCTCAGCCAGTTCGTCTGGCTGATGCCGCTGATTTCCTGGCGCCCGAACAGGATTGCATCACCTGAATCGTATTATATCTATACAGTTCATTCCGCTGCAGCAGTAACTGCTGCAGTGCTGTTGCTCACACTGACCGCTGGAATCTATGTGCTGCGCCGGCCGTCTGCCGGGAGGGTCGCCTCAAGCAAGGATGCCTCCGGTTCTCACGGTTTCGGTGCCGGGCTGATCGCGCTGCAGGCACTGACTTATCTGCAGTTCGTCGTTGTGGCTGCTTTACTGCTGGTGTGGGGTGCTCAAATCGACTCAACAGGGCGGATCATGCCTTCCTTCGGCTGGTGGGCGATTGCTGCCGGGTGGGCGGTACAACTGCATTCCCTGCAGCTGCATAAGCGGTATCGATACTATATTGCGCTAGGTGCGGCGGTTATTTTTCTGCTGATATTCGGTAAACCGGATATGCTTGCTGTTATCCAGGAGTATCAGAGTCGGGCTGATCGATTCTATCAGGAGACCCTGACTCATCTGCAGCTGGCCTTCGGTGCGGTGACCGGAGCATGTCTGATCGGAATACCACTGGGTATCGCGGCTTATCGGTCGCCGAAGTTCGGCAGGGTGGTATTTACTGCGGTCAGCGGGATTCAGACGGTGCCGAGTCTTGCGCTTTTCGGGCTTTTGATAGCCCCTCTGGCACTGTTGTCGCAATCCCTGCCGATGCTGCGAGCGATGGGTCTGCAGGGTATCGGCTTCCTGCCGGCTTTCATAGCCTTATTGCTCTATTCCCTGCTGCCGATTGTGCGAAACACCTATACCAGCTTGTCGGTGCTTCCCCGGTCGGTGCTGGAGGCTGGATCCGGAATGGGCATGACCAGAAGACAGCTGTTTCGTTTGGTCGAACTGCCGCTGTCCCTGCCGATTGTGCTTGCCGGGGTCAGAACGGCAGCCGTGCAGTCGATCGGGAGTACCACGGTCGCCGCCCTTATTGGTGCCGGAGGCCTGGGAAATTTCGTTTTTCAGGGTCTGGGGCAGGGTGCAGATGATCTGATTGTTATGGGGGTTCTTCCTATAATAATTCTGGCAGTAGTGGTTGACCGCGCCTTCAGTTTGATTGTCAGGCGGCTGGATTACCGGCAAAAAGGGAAGGAGAGCAGCAGCAATGATTGAGTTTCGCAACGTCACCAAATATTACGGCCGCACTAAAGCATTGAACGGTGTTGACCTCGAGGTTGCCGAGGGGACCGTATGTGTGTGTATCGGTCCCTCGGGATGCGGGAAATCTACTGCGTTAAAACTGATTAATCGTCTGCTGGAGCCTACATCCGGAGAAATCCTGGTAAATGGCAAATCAATACAGCAGCGATCCGCAGTCCGGCTTCGCCGCGAGATCGGGTATGTTATTCAGAGCGTTGGATTATTTCCGCATATGACGGTAGCCCAGAATATCGGTATAGTTCCGAAGCTGTTCGGCAGGGATGCCAAATGGCGATCACAACGGGCCGAGGAACTGCTGGAGCTCATCGGACTGGATCCGGACCGGTATCTCGGGAAGTATCCCGCCCAACTGTCCGGCGGTGAGGCGCAGCGAATCGGGGTGGCCCGGGCACTGGCGGCGAACCAGCCTATTCTGTTAATGGATGAACCATTTGGTGCGGTTGATCCGCTCAACCGGGAGATACTGCAGGGTGAGTTCCTCTCGCTGCAGAAAAAGCTCCGGAAGACCATTGTGTTTGTTACTCATGACCTGGATGAGGCAATACGCATGGGGGATTCCATAGCAATTATGAACGAGGGGAGGATTATTCAGCATGATACCCCTGAACACATTCTAGCTCAGCCGGCTGATCGCTTTGTAAGTGATTTTGTCGGTACCGATCGTGCCATAAAGCGTCTGGTGCGATTTTCCATCGATGATTACATGCGGACCGATGATATTCCGACGGACAGCGCTGAATTGTCCATATCGCGCAAGGAGCGTCTCACCATATATCATACCCTGCGTGATGCCTTGTCACGGCTTCTGGCCGGTGATCACCGATCGCTGCCGGTTTTCTCATCGCAGGGGGAAGCAGTCGGCAGAATTTTTCTTGAGGATATTCGCCGCATAACCCAAGAGGCATACCGATGAGACTTGCAATCAAAAAAGCAGCTGTCATTCGGAATCTCCTGCTGCTTGGTACCGGCTTCTGGTTTGTTTTCTTTACCGAACAGAGAATTGCGCTGTTCAAAATGCTCTTTCCGAATGCCTCCTCACACAGCTATACCCGCATTCCCTTGCCGGCCCTCCTGGT
>CAZANF010000334.1:0-2599 GCA_964486425.1 uncultured Spirochaeta sp.
GCGCTCTGTTGTGCATGCGTCAGTCCGGCCCGCTGTTCGATTTCCCATGTGCCGGAGGGTGCGGTTAATGCCGCCTGGAAAATCTCGGTGCCCGTGTCTACCGTCATTATTGTGAGGTCATTCTTGTTCATGTGGCTCTGAAGCTCCAGAGAGTATGGTATCCGGAAGGAGACTATCCGGGGTTATCTCGATACTGCGCTCGTCGGGCTCTGCGCCGGACATTATCCGAATCTCGTATGCCCGCCCGAAAAAATCCGACGAAACCCTGTCCGCCCATTCTATGCAGAGTACATACCGGGGATCCCCGATAAGCTCGATAATCCCCAGCTCATCCAGTTCATCGGCATCATGTATCCGGTATAGATCTATGTGTACAAGGGAGGGATCGGCCTCATACTCCTGTATCAGGGTATAGGTAGGGCTTGTTATTTGTTCCTGAATTCCCAGGCCGCGGGCAAAGCCCCGGACAAACACGGTCTTCCCCATACCCAGTTCCCCAATCAGCCGGTAGGTGCTCCCGCCGACGGCGGCTGCACCAATGACCCGGCCAACCAGTTCTGTTTGCTGAAATGATTTTGCGGTAATGAGCATCAGCCAAGCTCGCCCTTGCTGTCGAGTTCCGCAATGGCCTGTTTCAGTTTCTGTTTTGCAGGCAGCAGCGGGTAGTCTATCGGCTCAAGGTAATCAATGTGAACCGAGGTCCCTCCCATTGGCGAGTGCTCAATCGTGAAGTGGATACTGCGTTCCTCGGGTTTCTTGCCTAGATACTGCAGAACGGCATTGGCTTTGAACACCCGTCGGTAGTGAATATGCGCGTTCACATGTTGAATATCTTTCAGTTCCAATAGGTTCATTCCTGGTCACCTGCCTTCTCTGTATTCGCCGAATCCTAATACAAATGCATCAATTGTGTTAAGGTGATGACGTGATAATCGGGTGAATTGGATATGCATACGGCTGCCGCCTGATCGGGAGGGACGTACAGCTACAACCTTTCCAAACAACTGTATGTGCTCGTTGATCGGTGTATCGAATTCCGCCTTAAGCAGAGATCCCTCTTTCAGCGGGGTTCGACAGCGGATACAGCATCCCCCCGCAGATATGTCTTCTATCTTGCCCAGGTAGCGCCGCGCATCCAGAACGCGTGCCTTTTTCCGGGTTCCCTTTTTATCCTGTATCTCGTCGATAATAATCGGATAGTAATAGACGGGCTTTTCGTAATAACGCCGCGGGGCACGGCGCTTGCTCACCATCCGCAGCTCGGAGGAATGATTCAGGAACATGCAGGATATACCGCGGATCTTGTTATATCCTACAACCGTACTGGGGAACTGATATAATCGGCCTTCATCTCCAACGGCTTGCACATGGATTTTTGTGCCCTTGCGCATTCGTATCTGATTTCCCTGATGGTCTCGCGGAGTCTTGACGCCGAAAGCCGAGTCGGTGTTGGCAGTGATAATACTCTGGGAGATAACCCCCTTTTCAAGACGCAAGCGTACTGTCATACCGGTACCGAATTCCCGCGTGCTGGAAAATCCCTGCTGTTCGTTGCTTTTTGCATTCTGCAGTTTTCGCACTGCTTCGAAAATATTATGCAGATAGGTTTCAGCGCTGGCACTTTCATTCTTTTTCCGGCGTATCCGCATATGCATACGCTCGGCATGGGTCATCAGGAAGTCGAGGTCGTTTAATAGTCGCTCCGGCAGCGGGAGCTGATAGCTTTCAGCGAGAAATAATAGCGATTCCGCTTCCTGATCGGTAAGCCCATGGGAGTGGGCTTGCTTCTTGAACTTGAATCGTGTGAAAAAACCGATTTTCTGGGCCATTTCATGCTCCGTCGCCGGTCAATGCAGCAGCCGGGATGTTCGCGCGTATTTCACTGCATACATCCTCAAGTACCGGTGCGATTTCATACTCCAGTATATCCCCGACGGTTACTGAATCATTTTCCGCCAGGGCGGACTCTAATTCCTGCAAAAGCGATATCAGATTATGATGCGATTCCTGGATCTTGTCCAATGGGAGCGAATGGGTAATATCCCCGCGTTCCTGAATGATCCCCAGAATCCGCAGGAGCTTGGAGAGGAGCTCACTTGTCTGAAACACTGTCTGCATTGCAGCCTTTTCATTGTTTGTCTGCAGCTGTATCGAAACCTCCACAATGCCGGGCAGCAAGGCCTGCATCTGCTCCACGGTGCCGTGCAGTGACGGCATCGGATGCATGATTTCACGAATGCGGTCCTGCAGGATGGTTCTTGCCATCTGGATGATTACTGCTACTGATCTTCGCTGTTCCGGCTGCAGCTCCTGAGTCTCCATCTGTATTGCCTGAATTATGGTATCCAGTTCGCTGGATCCGGATTCCTGTCCGTTGTTGAGTTCATCAGAGAGCTGGGATCTGATGTAAGGATATTCGCCGGTAATCTCCTGTATCGTCTGCAGGCTGCCCTTTAATACGGCCTCCGCTAGTACCGACATGTAGTTATCCATAATGGTGTGCCTGCGCAGTCTGTACTGCAGCGGCGATGAGGCCACCATGGGAATCTCGCCGATCCCGGCCGCCATGGGCATGATGCGGGGCTCCCGCTGCTCCAGC
>CAZANF010000335.1:0-2586 GCA_964486425.1 uncultured Spirochaeta sp.
AAGCTGCGGATTTTCATGATTGCTGTTAGAAAATGATGAACTGTGTGTGAAGTGTGTTAAACCAGTTCCCGCGACAGAATTGCGGTATTAGTATCACGGCATGAAGATAGCATTATCCTGCGCTGGTGAAGGCTTCGGCCATGTTTCACGGATGATCAGTTTCGCCCAAGGGCTCCGACACAGTCATGAGCTGGTGCTGTTCGCCCCTGCCACGGTGCAGCACCATATCCGCGCCTCGCTGCCGGATGCCAGGATGATCACGATTCCCCACTTCCACCTGGTGAAAGAGGACGACCGCATCAATTATCTGCGTACCATTCGCGGTAATGCCTCCAAGATACTGCGTTTTCGTATTGATGTCCGGAATATCCGGCGAAGGCTGGCCAGGCTGCGGGTAGATGCAGTGGTGAGCGATTTCGATCCCTATCTGCCGGCAGCCGCAAAAGTGCTGGATTTGCCGATCCTGCAGGTAAACCACCCCGGCATCGTTACCAAATTCCCGTCCCTGGCTCCCGACGCAATTCTGGCGCGAATCACCGCCTATTTGATGATGGGTTACGCCGACCGCCACATGTATGTTTCATTCTACAACGGTGATGTCGGACCGATTCTGCGGCAGCAGTTCGACCAGCTGCCGGTTACACGCGGGGATTATTACGTGGTTTACCTGAAGCCGAGCTACCGCAGGCATGTGGTAAGCCAGCTGCAGCAGCTAGGGGTGACCAACTACCGTCTGTTTCCCAGCTCTGAACATGATTTTGCTTCATCCCTGGCCGGCTGCAAGGGACTTATCACCAGCGCAGGGCATCAGAGCCTGAGCGAGGCGGTCACCCTGGGCAAACCGGTGTTTGCTATTCCGCAGCGTGGACAGTTCGAGCAGCGCTTGAATGCGGCCATGCTGACCGCATCCGGATGGGGCATGAAGGGCAGGTTCGGAAATCTGCATGCATCATTGGCTTCATTTATACACGGCATTGATTCCTTCCCGCGCTTCCCGGAGGGGGTTGGTTTCCGCTTTGTGAATGACCGGGAGCGGGCGATTCACATGATAGAGGATTTTGTGCAGGAATATGCCGGTACAGACTCCTGGCGCCGGTTTATCCTGAACGTACAGCACAGCCTTGCCGGATAGACGGAGGGGATACTCATGAGCGAGTTTTCAATCAATATGCTGAGTAAACTGCATACCAGTACAAAGGCGGAACCCCTGCCGGACGACCGCCCGTCCGTAATCTTCAGCGATTTTCATGTAGGAGACGGCAGCATAAAGGATGACTTCCTGCACAATGCGGAACTGGCGATTGAGGTGCTGGAGGAGTACTATCGCCGCGGTTTCCGGCTCATTCTGAACGGAGATATCGAGGAGCTGCAGAAGTTCCCGCTGGAAAAGATCGTTTCCCGCTGGCCTGCCCTGTATCAGGTGTTCGACCGCTTTCATGCAGAGGGCAGATTGATCCGGATAGCCGGCAATCACGACCTCCAGCTGCTGTATGACAATCCTTTTCCGGTACCGGTACGGGAGGGGCTGCGCTACAGCCACGGGGATAATGATATTTTTATCTTCCACGGACATCAGGCTTCGCGCCGCTATTCCCATTACAACGATCAGGTGGGATGGATGCTGAAGCATGTGGTCGGTCGGCTGCCGGTGCGCAATATCTCGGTAAGTCACGATAATCGCAAGAAAAAACGCCTGGAGGAACGGGTTTATGCCTTCTCCAGCCGACAGAAGGTATTGTCTATCATCGGCCACACCCATCGCCCGCTGTTCGAGTCACTGTCGAAAACCGATTACGTGAAATACAATATCGAGCGCTTGTGTCGGCAGTACGGCTCGGCAAAAAATGGCGAGAGAGTGGCTATTCGCGGCGAGATAGAGGATCTGCGCACCCATCTTGCCCGGACGGTTCCCAACCGCCGCAGGGATTTCGGGGCGATATATCATGACTCCTTCGTGGTCCCGTGTCTGTTCAATTCGGGATGCGTGCTGGGAAAGCGCGGGATAACCTGCATCGAACTGGACAGTTCATCCATCAGCCTGAAATACTGGTTTGATATGCACCGGTCCAAACGCTACCTCCGCTATGACGGCTACGAGACGGTACAGCTGCCGGGAAGCGACCATTATGAAACCATTATCAAATCCGAAAACCTGGACTATATCTTCTCCCGCATACATCTGCTGGCGTAAATCCGGAAAATGCTGCTTTCCCTTAACGGCATTCTAACACTATGCTGATATGTTAGGATGAGGAGGAGCATATGCCGCCGCGAATACGCCTGGAAAGCGAACTGAACAAGGTGCATACATCCATACTGCATATGGGAACCCTGGTGGAAGAGGCCCTGCATAAGGCCATGACGGCCCTGTCCGACGGGGACACTGCGGCTGCACAGGGGATTATTACCGATGACCTGGCGATTGATGCCGCGCAGGCAGAGATAGAGGATCATGTAACCCGGATAATTGCGACCGAACAGCCGGTTGCCGAGGATCTTCGGACCTTGATTACCTGCATCAAACTGGCTGCAGATATCGAACGCATCGGGGATCATGCCCGGCACCTGGCAAAGGCTGTCGACCGG
>CAZANF010000336.1:0-2574 GCA_964486425.1 uncultured Spirochaeta sp.
GACAACCTCGCGGGACAGTTCTGCATACTGCAGCCAGGCTGATCCGCTGCGTGTAAGCAGCAGCAGGGAGAGAGAGGGAGATTGCTCTATCCTGGAAGCAATGGCATCCGGATCAAGTCTATCCGGATCCGCAAGAGGCTCACGGGTGAGAACATCACCCCGGTTCACGTAGTCCGAAACCGTAAACAGGTTATGGATCTGATCGAATACCGGATTTTTCGACAATGACTCGTGCAGCGCCAGATTTTGCTGCAAAACCTCCCTGGAAAAGGGAGCATCGGAGGGAAGCACAAAAATCAGCATTCGCTGCTGTGTTGATTGTTCGTCCTGCGCACTGTACAGATCCATTACAGATGAATCAATCGGAACAGATTCCACGAGTATCAGGGATGAAACAGTGATTATGCCGAGAAAGAGGATTGAAGCCGCAATCTCGAGAAAACCTTGTCTGCGCGGCATACGATGCTTACAGGCCTGCCGGATTGAATGTTCGGGAGGTAAACGACGGGTTTCCGTTTACCGACTCAATACGCAATTCTGTAGAGGTATCGTCCGGCGGGGTTTCCATGCGAGCTGTGTGCGGATATGGCTGACCATCAATCCATTGAAAGCTGTTCACAGTATAGTGTCGCAAAAGATCGCCCCCTGAAGAAAGAAATTCAATCTCGGAGATGAGACCGTACTCTGAATCCATGGTGAATCTTAACACGGTATCTCCCGCCTGCGCCTGGTAGCGGGTGCGGCCGGGATCGTGTGCCGAACCGAGTTCGACAGCTTCGGCATCTATACCCCAGCCGTAAAAGTCCTGAATCAGAAAGTCGGACTGAAAAACCGGTTCCGATGTCCCCTGTTCGGCGATTCTGCGAACCCCCCTGCTTGTTTTTATCCAGGTATTGGGATGACCGCTCTCCCGGACTACCAGAAACTTCATGTTTCTCAGGAAAGGCGGTGCAGTAATACGGGAGAGCAATCGGTAATCATCTGCATTCCGACGGTCATACAGAACCTCAATGGTGCGTGACTGTCGGCTGTTCTGTGCCAATATGGTCATCTCGGCAGTAATGTGTGCCTGATCTATATTACCGAAGAGCTGAAGGGTCTCAAAAGCGGAAAGCGGTGTAGCCGCGAATACAAAAAGCAATAGTATTGCCGGATACTGTATGATTCGTGTATGCCTCATGGTAGCTATAGTAATCTATTTTGATATAATATGCGACTGCATATTGTGAACTATATAATTGTGAGCTATAGTTATTACAAATACTGGAGGAGGATGTATATGAAAAAATTAGGAATTGGTGCGGCTGCACTCATTATGGTAGTCGCGTTCGCAGGCTGTGACCTGTTCAGGGACAGTCTTGATGTAGTAGAGGTAGACGAACTTCCTTCCTACAGCAGCAAACCGGCAAATACCAAGGATGATGCATACGCTGCGATTATGAATTCTGGTATGGCAATGACAGCTGCCCAGGAGATTGTCGAAAATGCTGAGGGACAAATCAGTGATGAGCTGGCAAAACAGAATTCCCGCTATGCTGCGTCGTTGTTTACGCCGACCTTTGGGTTTACCCGGGATGACCAGATAACCTTCGATGACGATTTAACTATTGATGACGGTCAGGACAAAGGAAGCAACGACGGCGATTTCGAACTGATAATCGAGGACGAAACGGACGCAAACAATGCAGCTCGCGTAGACGGCGAAGCCAGTGGAACAATTTCTGGAAACTATGATAATACCGTTAATCCTCAAACCGTATCACAGAGCATAAACGGCTCGGCTAACTTTCTGCTGGAAATACTCAAGGATCAGAAGAATACAGAATTTGGCGAACTTACGGTAAAAGCCGGATCCCGGGCACATTTCATCGCGGACGGCTCCGGATCAATGGATGGGAAAACCTATTCAGATGAACAGGTTACCGGCACCGTGAAGTATGATACTGATGTGCAGTTTGGTTATACCATGACCCTCGATGGTGTCGATAACCAGGCTGGAAAATACATACTGATAGTGGATGTTCGGGAGTCGCAGAACTTCTCGTTTGACAGCAGTAATCCCGATACAGCAGTTTCCGAAGTAGAAAGCCAGATTGAAAGCTTTGGTACCCTGAAGGTATATAATAACAGCAACCAGGAAATTTTGAATGTGGAACTAACCCCCTCAGAGGTTGAAGATCTGTTTTTTCAACAACTGTAGTGAGGCTTATAGTTTCATACGAAACTATAACGGATGATGAACGCGGACGGCTCATGCTGTCCGCGTTTTTTGTTTCAGGCAGGCGTCAGAACTGCATAACAGCCGTGAGTTTGAGTAGATGATTATCCTGATAGCTGTGTACAAAGGCACCGTACGAACTGACAAAGGTTAGCCCGGACAGGGAAAGCATGAACTGGGGATGCGGCTGGTAGCGAAGCTCGCCGGATAGTGCCAGGCCGGTGTCGGGATACTCCAGGAGCGCAGCGGTGCGGATACTGAAATCCTTCAGCAGTGCAGCGGGCGGCGTTATATCTATCGCTGCGGCAATGGCCCGGTCAAACTGCCCCTGGGCCGCAAAAGCCACTCCCAGGTTG
>CAZANF010000337.1:0-2529 GCA_964486425.1 uncultured Spirochaeta sp.
TATGAATTTCTGAATGTATCCAGGCATATATGATTCAGGATCTGCATCAAGCACTCCTATTGCTGACAGATTGACGTGTACTTTCGATAATTCTCATGAGTGTCATAGGCGCTCCAACGGGGTATATCGGGATTGCCGGGATTCTTTTTCTGTAAAAATAGCTTCAACCTCGTTTGACCACTGAAAGCGGACGTTTTCACGATGTGATCGGATGAAGTTCACCCGCTTCATGTTGCAGTCGTCAAACTCCGTATCTATCAAATCAGCTGCTATCAATGATGATCGAAACAGATCGCAGGAGTGAAACTGAAGATGGCGACTGGTGATGCCGTTCAGTGATACCTGGAACAGTATCGAGTCTTTAAACTGTGAGGAGTGTATTTCGCTGCCGGCAAATGTGCTGTTATGAATGGTGCAATTCTGCCAGGTACAGTCGGTAAACGTGGAAAAATCAAAAAAACTTGTCTCTATGCGGCATTCGTCAAAAACGGATGCCGGAAAAGTGCAATGAGAAAACATACAGTTGGAAAATGATTTCCCTTTTATCGGAATATCTGCAAAGGATATCTCGGACAGGTTCCAGCCGATGAACCGCTCATGATTTAGTAACCCGTCGATGATCTGGTCAAGTACCTGCTGGGGTGCGGGGAGGTGTCGAAGACAAAAATCTGCCTGCGCGAGGGCATACCGACTACATCCTTGATGAGCGCATGGACTAAACATCACCATAAACACAGCGTAGCCTACTTTATCCGTTCTCACAAGATATCCTGCAACGACTTGTCAGTCCTGCAGGCACAAAGTACAATATGGTATGGCTCAATGTTTTTCATGCGGTAATCAGATAGATCGTCGACACGCGATCGGCAGAAGCAGTACATGCAGTATGTGCGGAGCCGATCTCAAGGTTTGCCTGAACTGTCGGCATTATGATCCTGCGGCTGTGCACCAATGTCGCGAATCTATTCACCAACCCGTACAGGATAAGGACCGGGGAAATTTTTGTGATTTTTTTCAGCTTCCGCTCCCTGGAGAAAAGGTCCGCGGGGTAGTACCCGGAGCCGACCGCGGCAATGGAAATGCGCGTAAAAACTTCGATGCGCTTTTCGGGGATGGGTAAGTGATTTCCCGACAGCCTATTTGTGTTCTTGATTCCGGTATCGGCGGGCTGCCGTATCTTGAAACGATGCGGGCCTACCTGCCGAATGAACGATTCCTCTATTTTTCCGATACGGCAGGGTTTCCATACGGGGAAAAAACCTCCCGGGAACTCAATGATCGTCTGGCTGCCGTGCTCCACTGGATTATTGACAACCATCAACCAAAAGCTTGTGTTCTTGCCTGTAATACTGCATCCGTGGTTGCACTGCAGAATTTGCGGGCTGCCTTTCCCGGACTGCCGTTTGTCGGTGTGGTTCCGGCAATCAAACCGGCGGCTCTTATTACCGAAAAATCGATTATCGGTGTACTGGCAACCCAGCGAACCGTTGAGGATGCCTATCTGCAGGGGCTTATCAAATCCTTCGCGCATAATGTACAGGTTGAAACAGTAGGTGCGGGCGAACTTGTCCGATTTATAGAACAAAGGCTGTATCTCCCTGAAGACCCGCGCGAGCTTTTACTACCCTTTGCCCAACGGCTGACCGCCAGCAATGTAGACGTCGTTGTGCTTGGCTGTACCCATTTTCTGCATATAGCAGATGTTCTGGCTGAATTACTGGGGGATAACATCCGGATAGTTGACTCAAGAGACGGTGTTGCAAAGCAGCTTGCCCGAATCATTATACCATCAGATGAACCCGCCGACCCCGGCAGCTTTGTCCCCTGGTTTACTACGGCCGGCTGCGATGATCGTCTTCGGGATGAGCTTTACCGCCGGTTTATGATCGCCGGGAAAGAAATCAAGATATGACTGGAACGATTCAGAAGGGCATCAACAATATTTTCACTGTTTTATCGGATGATGGAGTACACGTCTGTCGACTGAAGGGCAAGGTAATGCCGGGTGCGGAAAACGATTACAATCCGCTTGCTCCCGGGGATGTGGTAGAGTTTGAAGAGGGATTGATTTCACGTCGGCTGCAGCGGCGGAATCGCCTGTTTCGCTGGAATCGCAAGCGGAATAACATGCAGGCTATTGCAGCAAATATTGATCAGGTCGTACTATTCAGCAGTGTCGGTGATCCGCCGTTTCGGCCCCGTTTCCTGGACCGCGGTATTGTGCTGGCCGAACTCGGTCGAATCAGCTGCATTATTGTCATAAACAAGACGGATCTTGCAATATCGGATGATGACAGGGAACGAATTCAAGTGTATCGCAGCCTGGGCTATGCGGTGCATATGGTTTCAGCAGCCGGCGGCGATGGACTTTCAGGCTTGCGGGAGCAGTTGTCAGGTAAACGCAGCGTGCTATACGGTCAATCCGGAGTCGGAAAATCAAGCTGCATTAATTCATTATTCGGTATAGATTTAAAGACCGGCGAGATTTCAAGAAAACACAACCGCGGCCGTCATACCACCAATTACGGA
>CAZANF010000338.1:0-2528 GCA_964486425.1 uncultured Spirochaeta sp.
GCATATCCGGATTACCTCGTTTATCGAGACCGTGCGCAAGCGCCGCAGCAGCCGCTTACCGGGCAGTCCTGTCGTGCCCTTGCCGGATCCCTACAGCGTGAAGTTCACCAGCGAACATCGCAGGACCCATACGGTGCTTGTGCCGAATGTTACCGAGTCCTTTGCACATATTGCCTCGGCAGCCATGCGCCGCGAGGGCTACAAGGTGGCGCCTCTGCCGCTGGCAGATGAGCGAGCCCGGTATCTGGGCAAGAAGTATGTACACAATGACATGTGTTTTCCCGCCCAGATTAACATCGGGGAGTTCCTGGCGGCCATGGAGAACGGGGGGTGGGATCCGGACAAGGTTGCCCTGGGGCTGGCCAAGGATCACTGCGACTGCCGCCTGGCGCACTATGCCACCGTCGCCCGTCGAGCCCTGGATGAAGCCGGATATCCGCAGGTGCCCATTATTACCACCGGGAAGGACACCAAGGACCAGCACCCCGATTTCAATCTCAGCCCGCTGTTTCAAATCCGCATGCTGTGGGGGCTTGCCGCGCTGGATGTCCTTGAAAACCTTCGCCGTCGCATTCGTCCCTATGAAACAGATCCCGGGTCCACGGATCGCATATACTGGGAGTGTGTCGATGCCTTGAGCAGCGCCATGGATATCAGTCTGAAGAGCTATATCCGGGAGTTTACCCGCTGTATAGACAGGTTTTCCCGGATTGAATTTGATTCTCGTACCCGTCGTCCGCGGATTTTCATTATCGGGGAGTTTCTGCTGAACTTTCACCCCGGCTCCAACAACCGGATAGAACGCTATCTGGAGGAGCACGGGATGGAGGTGATTATGCCGAATGTAATCTATAACTTTCACCGGGAGTATCTGCGGTTTGAGTCGGAACGCCGTGATTTCGGGGTGCAGTATCCATGGATGGAGGCACTTATCCAGAACATGAGTGAAAAGGTGTTTCGTTCGGTCATTGCCAGGGTTCAGAACATGGCCGGTGAATGCCCGATCTATGAGGCTCCGCGCGACTTCCGGGAGCTGGCTGCCAGTGCCGAACATATCATACATCGCACCTTTACCTCGGGCGAAGGCTGGATGATTGCAGCCGAAATACTCGAACATGCCCGGCACGGGGTCGACAGCTTTCTTATTCTGCAGCCCTTCGGATGTTTGCCGAATCACGTGACCGGCCGCGGGCTGGTGAAGCGTATCAAGCAGGATCGTCCCGGTATACAGATCCTCTCCCTGGACTATGATCCTGATACCAGTTTTGCTAATATCGAGAATCGGCTTCAGATGCTTATCCTTACCGCCAAGGAACGGGCTGCCAAAAAGACATCTGCAGCCGCAAAGGCGACGGACGCTAGTTCAATGAGGGTTTGAACCCGGTCTGAGCGATAATCCGGTAGATATCCCCTTTCCGGGCCATGGCATCCTGCCAGCCGCGTGCGGGATCCCTGTGGAAGATAATCTCCGCTGAGGCAGGATGGGTAATCCAGGCTCCTTCCCGCAGTTCAGCCTCCAGCTGCCCGGGACCCCAGCCCGAATATCCGGCGAATACATGTACCCTTTGCTGAATGCCTTCGGGACTCCGGGTTATCTTCCTCCGCAGGACATCAGCAATGGTTTCGGTGAGCGGCTGGAATACCAGGCCTTCCAGGGGGCTTATTGCCGGTTCCGGCATTTCAATCTCGTTTAAACCATCGTGCAGCAGAAACAGATACTGCTGCTCTACCGGTCCGCCGATATACACCGGAATTGATCCTGCAGGCACATCCGCAAAATCCGGCAGCAGGTCCTGAATCTTTACCTCGGCCGAACGATTCACCACCAGTCCGAATGCCCCCTCGGTAGTATGATCGGTAATCAAAATCACCGTCCGGAAAAAGTTGGGGTCGACAAGCTCCGTTTCCGAGATCAGGAAGTGGCCGGAAAGATCATTCGGGATATCGTGTGAATGCAGATCACTCATAGATTCAACCTACTAACTCTATAGCTCCTTGCCAAGTAGCTTGTTGCGCATATCCCGTCTGTAATTGCATTACTCATATGCTCCATACATAGAGGGATCAAGAAATTTGTCTGTATTGATTGGTCATCGTTTTTCAGTTTTGCTACCTTTGACCCAGGGAGTGATGTAATGACAACGATTTATACAATAGTTGACAGAGATGCAGATGTGGAGCATGCGGTTAAGGCTATCGGAGAGAGTGATATCGCGTCAAAAAATACGCGGATAATTGCACTGCATGATACCCGGTTATCGGCGAGGGGCCGCAATACCGGTATTTCTGCGAATGCCGGTCTCGGGTTTGCCGCCGCTCCGCATGAGGAACCCTCGCGCCGCGATAGAATTCAAGAACTGCTGAAGCAGCAAGGACTCGGGGGAAGAGAGTATCAGGGACTGATAAATCACATTGAACGGGGAGAAACCGTGATTGCAGTGGATGTCCCGGAAGCAGATGCTGAACGGGCACGTACTATTCTGCATCGCGAAGAGAAGTAATTCCGGTCAGGCCTTCGGTCTGCTCAG
>CAZANF010000339.1:0-1855 GCA_964486425.1 uncultured Spirochaeta sp.
ATAACCTTCTTCTTTTTCGGCGGCTCCGGTGCTGCGGCTGTGTGACCGGAGAGGGTATCTGAATCATCCTGCGAAGAAGCAGAATCAGACCGGTCCGGAGGCACGCTGTCGGACTTTTTCGGCGGGACGGAGTCACGGCCGGATGCATCGCGAGGGATTGCGGGTGAGCTGTCCGCGTGCGGGTTTCGGCCCCCCTTACGCTTGTCGCGGAAGGCTTGCCACTTGCGATTCTTGATGTGATCGACCGCCTCACTCAACGCATTATAAAAATCCTCCAGTTCCTCCTGGTACACCACAATCTGGTGTCGATCGGTCTCGGAAGCCCCTTCTGTCGTGCGCTTGCTCTCCACAATATTCAAGAACATATCGCCGCGGCGATTCTCTTTCACATTGAAAAAGTACATCCGTTTTTCTGAAACGGCCCTGGACGAAAATAACTCGCCTCGTAATCCCATACTGCATCCTTCGCTAGATTTTTGATATTCCTGAATCAGAATACCGTTTTGCCGTCCACACCGCAAGTCCCGAAACCGCCTTACCCGCTGAATCCGGAGAAAGTCGCCAGTAGCAGCGGATCGGCGCACAGTAACCTGCCGTGCAGCAGCATACATGATCTCACCTGCCCGGCAAGGGATATCCCGGACAGCGGTCCGGTATTCAGCTGACCCGACACCGTGTCCGCAGCAGCCGCTGTTGGATACCCGCCGGACATGCCTGCAGTCCCGCCGGTGGAACCAGGTGTGAAGATAGCCGCAGCCGCACCGGCTAACTCAATCAGCATGGATGAGTTCTTTGGTGCCAGCATCCGGGCCAAAAAGGGCTGCTTGATATGCGGCCCGGTCATAACGCGAATCCTGTCTTCGCCAATCTCTGCAGCCGCCTGTGCCAGTGCGGCAGCCAGTCCGCCTGCTTCATCAATTAAGCCGTGAGTAACCGCATCATCCCCGGTCCAGATTCGCCCTTCTGCGAGCTCATGGATTTTTTCCGGGGTACTGTTACGGAAATGTGCAGCGCGCGTGAGAAACTCCTGATATAGCTTCTCGATACGCTCCTCAATTACCGAACGCTCTTTTTCCGTCATAGCCCGCAATGCCGATGCAATATCTGCCATGTCACCATGACGAACTGCATCTGTAGTAATACCATGCCGTTTTAACAGCTCCTGCAGCTGAAAATACAAACCGATAACCCCGATACTGCCGGTAATGGTGGTATGCTCGGCAAACAGCCGTCGGCCGGCGGTCGCAATCCAGTACCCGCCGCTGCCGGCAACCGGTCCCATCGAGACGATAAGCGGCTTTTTCTCGTTCAAACGCTCCAGTTCCCGTACAATATTGTCCGAAGCAACGGCCGATCCCCCGCCGGAGTTAATTCGCAGAACCACCGCCTTAACCCGCTTGTTCTCGCGCAGCTGTGCAATCTCCTTGATGAAGGGCTCATCCCCGACCATCTGCCCCAGCATCGGTTCCCTGCGGCTGTCACCATCGATAATACCACCCTCAAATACCAGCAGAGCTACATTCTTGCCTTTTCCCCAGCGCCCCCGGATCTTGGGGGGCTTGAGCGGCTTGGACTTCTGCTCCTTCCACTCCGCAAGTACATCCTGCAGGGAGTTCAGCCGGTGCACGATACCTGCTTCAAGCGCCTCATTCGCATGATACCCCTTGCCGTTCAGCATGGCATCAATCCGGTCCTCGCCGAATCCCTCCGCATCGGATAATACCTTACGCATATGCTGTACCGTACCATCCAGTATTTTCTGCAGCTGCTCCTGGCTCCACTGGTCATAATGATCGTTCCGGAAGATATCGCCCGCACTCTTGTAGCGTCCGCGGCGAACTATCTCTACCTCAAT
>CAZANF010000339.1:1865-2488 GCA_964486425.1 uncultured Spirochaeta sp.
TTCAGCAGGCGGCTGAAAAACACCCCGCTCCGCGCCAGCCCCCGAAACGAGACCGCACCTAACGGATGCAGCACCCGCTCGGTACAGGCGGAGGCCAGATAGCAATCTGCTGTCCCGAACTCGGCGGCATAGTACACCACCTGCTTGCCAGCCTTGGTCATTCGCACCAGACATTCCCGAATCGCCTCCAAAGCCCCGAACGGCGGTGCACTGAATCTCGGACCGCGCACCACCAGAACATGGGTGCAGCTTTTTTTTCGCAATACCCATTCCGTCCGTTCATAGAAATGATCCATACGAAAAGTCGACTTTACCTGAGCCGGATTGAGGCCGGTCACCTGACTCCCGATCTCCCGATACTCGCCGTTTAAATCCAGACGTAAAAACTGCATTCTTCCTCCTCTGTCGCAACACACCTTGTTTGTTTCAAACCATACTCTACCACAAAAAGATACTTGTCGCAGAATCATTTCATCGCTATAGTAAAGGTACATTCAAGCCGCGAACACACACGCGAGCGTCGTATAATGGCTATTACCCGAGCTTCCCAAGCTCGTGACGTGGGTTCGATTCCCATCGCTCGCTTATAAAGCCCGGAGTTCCCACAGGGGACGCCGGGCTTT
>CAZANF010000340.1:0-2462 GCA_964486425.1 uncultured Spirochaeta sp.
GCAGAGCAAGCGCCTGCAGTCCATGAGCCTGATAGAAGAGGGTGAAAGCAAGATGATACGCATGGCATACCTCTCTATTGTCGGTTCGCATTCCACCAACGGGGTTGCTGCACTGCACACCGAGCTGCTCAAGGAACGTCTGGTTCCGGAATTTGCCGAGATGTTTCCGGAACGCTTCAACAACAAGACCAACGGTATAACCCAGCGCCGTTTTCTGCTGAAGGCGAACCCTGATCTGAGCAAGCTCATTACCGATACCATTGGAGATGGGTGGATTACCGATTTTTCCCAGCTGCAGAAGCTGAAGCCGTATGCCAAGGACAAGGCATTTCAGAAGAAATTCCTGGCTGTAAAACAAGCGTGCAAGGATCGTCTGGCGGAGACAATTGAGCGCGAGACCGGATGGAAGCTGGAAACCGATACCCTCTTTGATGTCCAGATCAAGCGAATACATGAGTACAAGCGCCAGCTGCTGAATGCACTGCATATCATTATGCTGTATAATCGTATTCGCAAGGGTGAGGATGTGGTTCCGCGCACCTTTCTTATCGGCGGGAAAGCCGCACCCGGATACAAGATGGCAAAGCTGATTATCAAGCTGATCAATAACCTCAGCAAGGTGATTAACAAGGACCCGGCGGTGCGGGATAAACTGCGAGTCTACTTTCCGCCGAACTATCGTGTAAGCCTGGCAGAGAAGATGTTTCCTGCGACCGATGTGTCTGAGCAGATTTCGACTGCAGGAACAGAGGCATCCGGTACCGGAAACATGAAGTTTATGGCCAACGGTGCAATCACTATCGGAACCCTGGATGGAGCGAATATTGAAATCCGTGAAGAGGCCGGAGCGGAGAACTGCGTTATTTTCGGACTTACCGCCCAGGAAGTGACCGATCTGCGCCCGACATACAACCCGTATAAGTTCTATGAGGAGAATGAAGAAATCCGCGAGGCGCTGGATCTCCTGTTTTCCGGTCACTTTAACTTCGGCGAGCCGGGACTGTTTGAGCCGATCAAGCAGCTGCTTTTTGAAAAAGGCGACTTCTATATGCACCTTGCAGACCTGCAGTCCTATGCGGATGCCCAGCGTGAGATCGGCGAACTGTACAGGAACCGCTCGCTGTGGGCGGAAAAGGCGATTATGAATATCGCAAGCGCCGGCAAGTTCAGCTCCGACCGCACGATCAGTCAGTACGCAGAGGACATATGGAATGTGAAGCCCTGCCATGTTCAGTTTAATCTGGATGAGGCGGAAACACTGGATGAGGCCAAGGCACAGAAGTAAAATCTGCACGCATTCTACAGGCCCGCCGGGAGGCTCACCCGTCTCCTCGGGGTGTAAAATGATGCGGTCTTGCGTGATATTCGCCATTCGGCTGTATGCTGCAATTCGTATTTGCGGCATGCAGCCTTTTTTAGTATCATGTATGTATGGGCTTCGCAGATAGTATTCCACAGTCATTCAGCGATATCGATTTTACCTCAGTGCTGTTTTTTCTGGAGTCTGCATTGCGGCTCGTCCTTGCCCTGATCTTCGGAGGAGCGATAGGGTGGGAGCGTGAGCGGCACAGTCAGCCGGCCGGATTGCGTACTCATATGCTTATCTGTATGGGTGCGGCACTGGTCATGATCCTGTCGGCATCGCTGGTAACCCAGTTTCCAACGGAGCAGCAGGCAGATCCCGGGCGCATTGCCGCACAGGTAATATCCGGCATCGGCTTTATCGGCGGCGGGGCTATTTTACGGCTGAGAGGCAGCATCAAGGGGATTACTACGGCTGCGAGTCTTTGGGTTGCGGCCGGCCTCGGCCTTACTTTGGGGTCGGGCATGTACGCGATATCGGTTCTGGCTACGGTTCTGATTCTCTTTACCCTGGGCGTGCTGAGCCGCCTTGAGGTGCGGGTTATAAATCCCAAGATACTGCGGCATCTGGAGATAAGCCTCACCCGCGACAGTGTTGAAACCGAAAGCAAAATTCGTGCAATCATCGAACGCGACGAGTTGAAGATTCTGGAAGAGGAGGTTGATCTCCAGTACGCCGAGGATCAGCTTGAGTTTACCTTCCGCCTGCGAGTACCGATGTCCTATGATACATCCGGGTTCTGTCGGGAGCTGGGGCAGCAGCCCGGAGTAAGCCGGGTTCGTCTGCGCGCCCCGCGGTAGCAATGCTGTGCTGTCTTCAGGCTGCTGCCGTTATTCCATATAGGTACTGAAATCCAGTGTGAAACCCTCGACAGACTCCTGCGGCACCGCGATCAGGTTCCAGATGCGCGGATCATTAAAATGCTTTGCACCGTACAGGGTTTCGTCGGTATTGCGGAAGAGTCCAAAGGCGGTGTAGCTGTGCCGCTGCAGCTCGTGTACCAGTTCCCTGCGCTCATATCCGGCATTGCGGCAGTTTTCCGTGCTGTATTCAATTACGATATAAGGTCTCGACCGCTGCAGCACCTGCTGTGCTCCGC
>CAZANF010000341.1:0-2460 GCA_964486425.1 uncultured Spirochaeta sp.
CCGGTATAGTTTTCGAATGCCCGCAGAACCGCATCGTTACGGAAGGTTCCCCCCTGCACCACTATCCGGCTGCCGAGCTCCTTCATGTTTGAAACACGAACTACCTTGGTAAAGACGTTCTCGATAATCGAGAAACAGATACCGGCAAGGATATCGTCGGTGGATTTGCCGTTTTTCTGTTCGGTAATAATGGAGCTGTTCATAAATACCGTGCATCGCGAGCCCAGGACCGATGGATGCTCTGCGGCAAAGGCACGATGTGCGATATGCTCCAGGGGCACGCCGAGGGATTTGGCGTAGGTTTCAATAAAGGATCCGCAGCCGGCGGAACAGGCCTCATTCAGGACAATATTGGTAACAATCCCTTCATGCAGATGGATCGCCTTCATATCCTGCCCGCCGATGTCCAGGATAAAGCTGGCATCCGGGAGATACTGCTGCGAGGCTCGGGCATGTGCAACGGTCTCTACGGTATGGAAATCAGCCTGGAGAGCGGCGGCAAACAGCCGTTCGCCATAGCCGGTGGTGCCGAGTCCGGCGATATTCAGATCAACCTGCATATCCTGGAACCGGCGGCGGACCCGCTGGAGTTCCTTGATGCAGACACGGATCGGATCGCCCTGGTTGCCGGTATACCCGCGATCAATCACCCCGCCCTGTTCATCCAGCAGCACAAACTTGGTGGTGGTGGAACCGGCATCAATCCCGAGATAGGCCGTTACCGTACTGCCCGGCGGATACTCGGCAGGCGTCCACTCGTCCACTCTGTGACGCGACTGGAAATCTACCCGGGCCTGCTCGTCGGCAAAATACGGAGGGATGGAACGGGTGTTTTCCGTGCGGGGCATAGCCATTCCGGCGGCCAAACGCGCCGAGGCCTCCGGGAGGGTGCAGCTTTGCGGCTGATCTGCAAACATGGTCCGGGCGGACAGCGCCGCCCCGAATGCAACAACCAGCTCCGGGCTTTCCGGAATAATGATCTCCTCCGGCGAGAGATCAAGCCGCTCGCGAAAGACCTCGATTAGCCGTGGATTAAAGGTAAGCGGTCCTCCAAGGAACAGGACCTTGGGGAGCATATCCATGCCCTGCGACAAACCACCGATGGTCTGCTTCGCGATTGCATGAAAGGTCGAAAGGGCAATATCCTCACAGGCTACCCCCTCGTTCAGCAGGGGTTGAATATCGGTTTTTGCAAATACCCCGCAGCGACCGGAGATATCATACAGATTGGTTCCCTTGTCCGCGAGCGCTCCGAACTCATCCGGCCGGACATGCAGCAGCTCGGCCACCTGGTCGATAAAAGCCCCGGTACCCCCGGCACAGCTGCCGTTCATCCGCATATCGGCGGTAATCAGCTCACCGGTATCCGGATCAATCTGGAAAAAGATCACCTTGGCATCCTGCCCGCCCAGTTCAATCACGCAGCGGGTGTCGCGGTAACAGCTTTTCACTGCTATGGATGCAGCCACTACCTCCTGAATATAGTGAGCCTGCAGCATGCGTGCGATGGAGGGAGAGCCGCTGCCGCACAGGACAATTGAACAGGAAGCATCACCGCACACAGGCAGGGCGGCATGCAGCAGACGAAGCACCGCTGCCGACTGCTCGGCATTGTGCCGCTCATAGGCGGAATGGAGAACCGAATGGGAAACTGCATCAATTACTACCAGTTTAACGGTAGTGGATCCGACATCAATACCGACGAGAAGCTGCATAGCGGCAATGTAGCGCGTTTTCATATTTGAATCCATAAAAGTCCAGCTGTTTTGATGTACTGTGACATTTTTTCCGGTAAGTATCTATATGGACCCGGTGCAGGAATGGGCATGCCGGGAGGCAGGAATACCCTTCCTGTTTCCGGTACAGCGAATGGTAATAGCAGGTATACTCGATGCACTGCTGGAGGATAACGACGCTCCGCGCGGGCAGATAGCCGTGCTGCCTACCGGAGCCGGAAAAAGCCTGTGCTTCCAGATTCCGGCCGCACTCGACGAACGCCCCACCCTGATTCTGTATCCACTGCTTGCGCTCCTGCAGGACCAGCAGCGCCGCTTTACCGAGCTGGGTATCCCGGCAGCAATCATCCGCGGGGGACAGTCCCCGGCAGAGCGGGAGACCGTATGGGAGGGAATCCGTACCGGGCGGATTCGGGCTGTGCTGAGCAATCCGGAGTGCATGATTCAGCCGAACACCCTGAAAAAGATCGCCGGACTGGGGTTTGCACACCTGGTAGTGGATGAGTCCCACTGTGTCTGTGAATGGGGAATGACCTTCCGGCCGACCTATCTGGAGATTCCAAGAATTCAGCAGGAAGCCCGGATTCCCGTACTCAGCGCATTCACGGCCACTGCCGGCCCGGAGGTACTGGAGGCAATACGCCGTCACCTCTTTCCCGGATTTGCACCAGCAGTACTGCAGGGGAATCCCGACAGGCCGAACATGGGACTCAGGGTGTTACCG
>CAZANF010000342.1:0-2457 GCA_964486425.1 uncultured Spirochaeta sp.
ACTGGTGGGGAGATGTCCCGGCCGCTGCTGCCGACGCACTTTATATTGAGCCGGGGGTCTACTCCCGCGGAGAGCCGAAGGTCCGCTATCGCGGTATCTTTATTAACGACGAGTATCCCTGTCTCGGATCCTGGGCCAAGGAGCGATTCAGTGCGCTGAATCATCAATTCTATCGCCATGTGTTCGATCTCATCCTGCGCTGCTACGGAAACCTGCTGTGGCCGGCCATGTGGGATGACTGCTTCTTTGATGACGACCCGCAGAACGCCGAACTGGCGGACAAACTCGGGATTGTGGTTGGAACCTCGCATCACGAGCCGCTCATGCGAGCCTGGAAGGAATGGCCGCGCTACGGCCGCGGGGAATGGAACATGGACAGGAATGCGGCCTTCCTGGAGGAATACTGGGAGCAGTCCGTCCGCCGGTCATCCGATGTAGAGGGTATATATACCGTCGGTATGCGCGGTGACGGCGATGAACCGCTCACAGAGGAGAACTATTCCGAAAAGGTGCAGTCTATTATTGCACGCCAGAGAAAGATCCTTGCACGGGTATTTGAACAGCCGCCCGAGGAGATTCCACAGCTGTGGGCGGTGTATAAAGAGGTACAGGATGTCTATGAACAGGGCATCGATCTGCCGGATGATATACTGGTGATGCTGTGCGATGATAACTGGGGGAACCTGCGCAAGCTGCCGCCGGATTGGGACAGCAATCGCAGGGGAGGATTCGGGCTCTATTATCACTTCGACTATGTCGGCGGCCCGCGTAACTACAAGTGGGTAAACTCAAGCCCGCTGCCGCGGGTATGGGAGCAGTTGACCCTGGCATACCGCAGCGGTATCGACCGTTTGTGGATTGTGAACGTCGGAGATATCAAGCCGCTTGAGTTCCCGCTGCAGTTCTTTCTGGATTTCGCATGGAATCCCGAGGGGATCGCGGAGGACCAGCTGCAGGAGTATACCAGGCTATGGGCGAAGCAGCAGTTCGGGAAGGAATGTGCTGGCGATATTGCGGAGCTGATCACCCTGTATACGACCTGGAACGGACGATGCAAGCCCGAGCTTCTATCCCCGGAGACCTACAGCATTGTGCATTATCAGGAAGCAGACCGGGTATTGTCCGAGGTTCAGGGGGCCATGATCAAGCTGGAAGCATGCAGGCAGAAGCTGCCGGAAAGCGCGCTGGATGCCTACTATCAGCTGGTCGAGTATCCGGTAAAGGCGACGGGGAATCTTCTCGAGATGTACATCTCGGCGGGGTATAACCGGCTGTATGCATCCCAGGAAAGGGCGTCGGCTAATGCCTATGCCGAACGTGTTGAGGAGCTTTTCGCGCGGGATGCAGAACTGTCGCAATGGTATAATCACGATATTTCCGGCGGGAAATGGCAGCATATGATGGACCAGACCCATATCGGGTATACCGGCTGGCAGCAGCCGGAGGTAAACCAAATGCCGGAGGTAACCAGGCTCTCGCTCCCGTCGTCGGCACACATGGCTCTTGCCGTGGAGGGCAGCACCCGCACCTGGTCCGGAGAGGGTTCCGGTTCGGCCTCTGCGGAGCGGGCAGAGCTGCCGGAGCTTGTCCGCTGCGCTCCGGCCTCCCGCTTTATAGAACTGTTCAACCGCGGCAGTGAGCCGTTCGTGTATGGTATTGCGGATCTCCCTGACTGGGTAATTGCCTCTGCTCCGGAAGGTACGGTAGAACAGCAGAAGCGTATCTTTTTTACGGTGGACTGGAACGCGGCACCGCAAGGGAGAAGCAGCATTGAGATTCCGATTTACGGCCCGCAGAACCAGTCGGTGACCGTCGGACTGACTGCAGTGAACGAATCAATAGAGGCTCAGAAAACCCCGGATGCCTTTATTGAAACCGACGGGTATATATCGATTGAGGCTGATCACTATTCCCGGCGCCGGGATGCCGAACACGGCACCTGGCTGCGGCTGCCGGGGCATGGAAAGACCGGCTCGGCCATGACGATCCTCCCGCAGAATACAGTCACCGCCTTTCTCGTGGATGATCTTCCCGGTCTCAGTTACGATTGCTGGACATTCGGGTCCGGTTTGTATCAGCTCACGGTGTACATATCCCCGACGAACGACCTCGGCGACGGTACCGGCATGAGAATGCTGGTGTCGGTGGACGATGATGATCCTGTGGAGATGAATTTTCACCTGCCGGACAATTGGGATCAGGCGGTCGCGAATAATATCCGCACTGCAACAAGCCGTCATACCCTGTCTGAACCCGGGAAACATGTGATACACTGTCGTTTGTGTCACCCGGGGATCGTCGTGCAGAAACTGGTCCTGCATGCAGATGACCTGCCGTCTACCTGTCTCGGCCCCCCGGAGAGTCGCCGGGGCCTTGATACATGCGGATAAAGAATCTGATACGCAATACATCCTTCTACTCGTGGTTTCTGAATCGGCCGGTTCATCAACAGCTGGG
>CAZANF010000343.1:0-2436 GCA_964486425.1 uncultured Spirochaeta sp.
GTCCGGGCAGGGCCGCATGCACCATCCCGTAGAGCAGCGACAAACCGGCGATCAACAGGGTTGCCGAGGGCGAAATGCCTTCAGGGTTGTCCATGAGCACAGATAATTGCTGGTTAAATCCCCGCTGTACCCGCGCAGGAAGCATGGCTGTTAAGCCGCGAAACATTCGTTGTGATTCGTTATCGGGTTCAGCGACTCGACTGCCGTCGGGCAAAGCCGACTGCGCTTGGGAGGGCGATCCTTGCGATGCAGAATCCGGCGAGGACGAATCCGGCACAGACTGTTCCTGCCGGGTACGCGAAGTAGCTTCTCCATCCCCGGTAAAGGGATTTGCTGCAAGCGGAAAGCTGGAAAGTACCAGCAGCGTACCGGCAATCAATACTGCCGGGTATGCGGGTGTTCTTCCTGTATTTCCCATAAGCCGCATACGTGCCTTCCTTGAATACTAAACAATATCAGCTGATACCGGTAATGCAGATGCAGGCATCATTCCCAGTCATCAATTTCCTGACCCGCGCCACGTCTGGCATTTCCACGCTATGCCAATTGACTCTTCCCTGTCAACTGCATACTATCGAGGCAAAACCTATGATGAACGAAACACAAAAACAGAAGGCGCTGGATAGACTGCGACGTATCGAGGGTCAGGTCCGCGGTATACAAAAGATGATCTCCGAAGACCGCTACTGCATGGATATTATGACCCAAACCCGCTCGATCTATGCGGCGGTTCGCGGGGTTGAGGCCATGGTCATGGAAAACCACCTGCGTACCTGTGTCACCAGCGCGATCCAGCTCGGGACCCCGGAAGAACAGAACGACAAGATTCAGGAAATCATGGAGATGGTGGCAAAATCCCGTAAAAACGACTAACAATATCGGCCTTTCCGGACAGAGGCCGCCCCAGCAGGAGGTTACATGGGACTTATTGCCTTTATAAATTCTGATCATGATGTTCTCACACGCCTGCGTGATGCCTATCAGGCTCACGGACGGCGTCTGGGCTATACTATCCGCATGGTTTCCGACGAAAAGCGGATACAGGAAACCCTGAACTACGATCTGCCGGAACTGGCAATCATCAACTGCGCAGATCCGAAGATTTCCCTTTCATCGATAGCAAACCAGGTACGAACCGACTCATGGCTGCACAGCTTCGGAATCATCGGGCTGTTTGACAGCTCCACACAGGATGAGGAAACCATCATGGAACAGCTGCGTGATCTTAACCTGCTGGTTCTGCTGGATTACAACCGGATTCGCAGTCACCTCATGAAGTGTGTGACCATTATCCTGGAAAATCGCCAGCTGATCTTCCAGCGGGAGGTCTCCAGCCATTTTACCGAGCAAATGAACGGCTCGTTCATTATCGAAAACGATACCCTGTCGGTACCAATTTACGCGGCTATTCCGGTTACCAATCTTGCTCAGGTGGGACTCATCCCGCCGGAGGATAAAATGAAGCTCCAGCTGGCCCTGTCGGAGCTGATAGTCAATGCGATTGAACACGGCAACTGCGAGATCAGCTACGAGGAAAAGACTGCAGCCATGGAGCGGGGCATGAGTGTGGTCGATATCGTACAGCAAAAAAACATCGACCCGGAGATAGCCAAAAGAAGGGTACAGTTCAGCTGGGAAAGCAGTCAGGAACGAACGACATTCACAATCCGGGATGATGGAAAGGGGTTCGATGTAGAGGCGGTTCGCGCTCTATCCGACAGTCAGGATCCGTATTCCTCGCACGGACGCGGCATACGCATGGCCGAGCTGTTTGCCGGGAAGCTGCAGTATAACGGTCCCGGCAATGAGGTCACCATGGTCATCTCCCACCAGGAGAGCTTTCCCCGCCAGACCCCGCAGGGATTCTCCAGTGAACAGATCATAATGCCTGCCCCCGGTGAGCATGTCTTTCGCGAAGGGGAGCGAGGCGATTTCCTGTATTACATCTCAAGCGGAAGCTTTAGCGTGTATCACGGGGGAAAGAAGGTCGGCAGCATCACCCCGGCTGATATCTTCATGGGAGAGATGAGTTTCCTGCTGAATAACCTGCGCAGCGCAACTGTGGTAGCCGAAAGCAATGCAAAGCTCATCAAGATTTCGCGAAAGGCCTTTGTCGAGGTAATGAAGCGCTATCCGCACTACGGAATTTTTCTGTCCAAACTCCTGGCGCGCAAGCTGGCAAGATCCAACGAAGAGCGTTCATCGTAGATATGACATGCGGCAGCATTCCAGCGCAATAACGCTCTGTGCCTCCTATATACCTATAGAGAGAAGCCGAGCTGACGCTGGTCATCTAAGGGCGAAATCCCGCCACCCTTCCCGGCGGCCGGTTCCTGTTCCTGTGCGTCGCGTCCGCCCATCATCCCCACCACCGCGCCACCAAGCTCGACTGTTTCCGCACTACTCCTCCAGACGGACTTCAACTGATCCTCCTTT
>CAZANF010000344.1:0-2433 GCA_964486425.1 uncultured Spirochaeta sp.
GGTTCGGGTTCCAGCTCGGGTTCGGGTTCCGGTTCGGGTTCGGGTTCCGGTTCGGGCTCGGGTTCGGGCTCGGGCTGTGGTTCCGGATCATGTACCGCTCCGCCGTCATAGATCCGGTAGTTTCCGGACACGTTCAGCATCCCGAACAGATAGAGACATCCGTCATAGTAGCGATACGTTCCTTCAGTAGGCGTAATATTCCATAACTCCTCGATAAACTCCCATGCTCTCTGGTCATCAGTAATAGTTGCTGCAACTGCATTCATGGCAACGAGACCAGGGGAATGGTCTGCGCTTATTTGCGCACCATCAAGCTCATACAGGTTTCCGTGGGTAGAGACACCCTCACTATGAAAGAAGTCGAGAAATCGCGGGGCCCAGGTGTCTTTCTGCCATTCGTCTTTCTGAAACCACAGGTAATCCTGAGCGATGTTGGCAGCAACGCGCCATGAGTCATAGCTGAACTTGTCACTCCTTACCCCCGGATTTGAGCCATTAGGCGAACCGTCAAAATTCGAATAGGCAGGGGCAAGACCTGTTGTGGGGTGAGTAGCATCCCTGAAATGCTGTCGACTCACATCCGCCATTTCCAGCCATGTAATTCCCTGCCGGGCTGGAATATCTCCATCGGCAGCTTCTCCTTCTGCCCAGAGTTCGACCAGTTCCGGATCGGCCATTCTATGGAACAGTTCATAAAAGTGCGGCAGATGATACGATGGATTGGTGTAATCTGCCGATTGACCGATTGTAGAAAGAACGATCTGTTTTTCGTCCTCGTCAATCATGTTTTCAGCGCTTCCGTTCCATGATGTCAGTCCGCGTTTCTGCTTGTGACGGATCATATCGTCGAGAATATCGTTTGCTTCTGCTTCATAGTTGTAGATACCGGAGCCGTTACCCCAACGGTTTGCTGCAAAGAATAGCGCGAGGGCAAAATACTCTTCGCCGTCGGGTGCAGGATTCTGATCAATTACATTCCCGCTTGTTCCAACCTGCCATGCAAAATAGCCGGCACGGTCACCATCCTGATGCTGCATGTAGGTCTTGGTCCATTTCCAGAGCCGATCAAACTCCTCCTGCATATCCAGCTGTAACGCAATCATCATACCGTAGGACATGCCTTCACTGCGGACGTCATCGGTATCTACGGTATGAATATAGGCCATGTCGGAACCGACTTCCTTGTATAACTGCCATCCGCCGCCGTCTTCTCCGTGGAAGAACTTGCCGACCATGTCGTCTAGTTTCTCCTGTACTTCGGCTTCAGTTTTACCCCACTCCACAAACATGTTTCTGTACTGACGGCTTTCATAGATAGCCTCATCCGATACAACCGGTGCATCAGGCAGCGGAGGCGGAGGGGCGATTTCGCCCAGATTCTCGAACTCCAGCTGATCAATGAACACATCCCAGGAACCACTATCGGTCGGGGCCGAGATTCTGATCTCTTGAGATGAGGAATCAGTCATGTCGAATTCGATTGAATCAACAGTGGGTTCGGTACCGGAAAAACTCACCGTACCGATCGAATCTTCACCGATGGCAACAGACGCAGTGGCTGTTGCAGAGGAATCCGATGCACCTCTTACATTCAGCCTGTACTGTCCGGGAGCGTCGCTGAAGGTAACCGTGGTGTAGGCATAATCCGATGGACCATACAGCCCTACACCTGTAAATGGAGTTTCAACCCGTCCGGTATATGAACCGCCGAACTCCATATCTTCAGCCTGAATCGTCATCTCCGGCATAACGCTGCGTGCAGCTGAGCTGTCCGTCTCAGTCACTGATTGCTCAAGCCCCAGCGAACATCCAGCTGCCAGTACACACGCAAAAATCAGCGACCATTGAAGTGTGATTTTTCTTAACACATTTTCCCCCTGTAATTTTGTATAAGGAAATATTATCACGGGATTTCTCAACCGTATTGTCGGGGATATTCCTGTATTTTCCCCTACCTGTTAATTCCCAGGACTGCTCACGTCCGGCGTCTGTTACATAAAGCCGAACAGCGGAGGAAAAACGATAACAACAGCCGCGGCCCAGGCGGCATACACCGGCACATACCTTGTCTGCCAGCGTTCAAGGAGGGAAAACGAGCTGCGTCCGCGTATGAAGCTGATGTAGAGCGCAGCAGACCAGGCAAGATTCACCAGGAGAAGCAGATTGACTCCCAGGGCGGCTGTACGGTTTGGGCTGAATCCGAACTCGGTTATCCGGGCTGCTATGGCCCACAAAGCGAAGACATCGGCAAACAGCGCGCCCAGGAGATATATTCCAGCCAGAAAAGCGATGGCAGCTGGAGCAATCCTCCGCTTCCAGGCGAAGTAACCAGCCAGCATCGGAAAAATCAAGAGGCTTATGTTGCGCAGGGTTTCCGATTTTTCCGGAGGCGGTATCAGCTGCTCTTCCAGCCCGGCAATATCGGACGAGCAC
>CAZANF010000345.1:0-2409 GCA_964486425.1 uncultured Spirochaeta sp.
CAATTTCGCGATACTCTTGACCCTTCCGCTGTTCCTCGCCGGATGTTCGCAGTCACCGCACACTATCGGTTTTATCGGTTCGCTTACCGGGGTGCATGCCGATCTGGGTGTAGCTGTTCGTGACGGAGCACTGCTCGCGGTTGAACAGATTAATGCACAAGGCGGCATACAGGGGCGCCCGATAGAAATGCTGGTCCGTAATGACAGATATGAGACTCAAGAAGCCCGCACCCAGGCCCGTCGTCTGATTGAATCCTCCGGTGCCGATATCATTATCGGTTTTTTAACCAGCGGAATGCTCCCTGCCGCCCTTGATACGGCGGCCGCATATCAGGACCGGTTTATTATTAGTCCGACCATTAGCGGTCGGGTGCCACAGCATAATCTCCCGTTTATTCAGCTCATAGGCTCCGCACGCAAACAGGGCAGGCTTCTGGCGGAGTACGCACGTCAACAGGGTTCACATACCGCTGTGGGCATAATCGATATCTCCAATGCAGTATACACCGAGGAGGTAATGGCAGGTTTTACAGAGGAGTTCTCCGCATCAGGCGGTCGGGTACTCGAAACACGGGAGCTGCAGGACACGGGCTTCAAGGATTATACGCAGCTGGCTGAAGATCTGGCCGACAGCCCGCATGATGTGCTGGTGACGGCCCTTGCAGCCCCGGATTTAGCCCTGCTTGCCCAGGCGGTTCGGATAACCACCCGGGACGACAGGCAGATCCTGTCCGGAATGTGGGCATTTACCCCGGAGCTTGTTATCCAGGGCGGCAGCGCGGTCGATGGGGTTATCCTGACATCTGCGATTGACCCGGATTCAGAGAATCCCCGGTATAAAGATTTCGTGCATGAGTATCGTGCACAGTATAGATCCGATCCGTCATTCGGTGCCGTGCTCGGCTATGAAGCGGTATTGCTGGCAGCAGAGCTTATGCAGGGTTCCCGGGAAGCACCGCAATCGGAAGACGACGGTATTGCCGGTTTTTCCGGGCTGCAGGGGCGGATTCAGTGGCTGGCTGATCGTTCGGTTCACCGCTGGTACGGTTTGTTTCGGGTAGATGGGGGAAGCTTTGAACTTCTTCAATAATCAGCGTACGAGAGGGGCGCGGTTGCGCACACGCCTTGTGCTGCGCATGGTGGTAATTGTCGTGATCTCCTCGATGGCAATTGGCGTTATTACCGCCGGGGCACAGTATTTCAGTCACCGTCGCAGCAAATACGAGATGCAGTTCACCCTGGCTCGGTCGGCAGCGGAAACGGTGGATATCTTTTTCGAACAGCCGAAAACCCTCATTACGGAGTTTGGCTACCGGGTTACCGCTGGGGAAAACCCCGGCGAGGCGCTGCAGAATATCGGTCCGGGAGTAATTCAGCGCTATAACTACGTGGATACCCTGCTGCTGCTGGACGGTGAACTCCGGGTTGTCGCTTCTACTTCCCCGGTGCGTTACCCCCAGGGGTATGATATGACCGGATACCAGCGGCTTGTGCAGGGTGTTCCTGTCGGTGACACACGAATGAGTCTGGCAGGGTTTATGGCAGACGACGGATCCCCGCAGCTGGTGATGGCCCATCGTCTCCATGAGGGATATATGCTGGGGTATTTCAGGCTGGATGTCATAACTGATATCATGCAGGAGATTGTCGTATCGGAAAATACCAGTATTGCGCTGATTGACGACCATGGTGTATATGCCGTGCATACCGATTTTGCCAGGGTACAGGAACGGCAGCAGGAAAGTCTTTTCTCGGACTTGTATACCGGAAATGGCTTCCAGCCGGCACAGAAAACCGTACGTCGGGACTACGAGGATATCCTGGTAAGTGTGTATCCGGTACAGAACGGACGCTGGGCGGTAATCACCTATGAAAAAATGTCACGTCTGGTGTATCAGCTCCTGCAGTCACTGTTCTACGGGTTGCTGGTGCTTGGCCTTGCCATTATCCTGATCGGATTCTTCAGCTATCGATCCTTGAAGGCCGCCGTTATTCCGCTGGAAAGGATTACCAGGCGTTTGCAGCTGGTAGCCAATGGAAATTACCGGCAGCAGATTAGCTATCAGGGCTATGCGGAGATTGAATTCATTGTTGAGGCGTTTAACCGTATGGCCCTGAACATACTTGAATCGCAGCAGCGGCTTACGAAGGAGATTGAAGACCGCAAGCTTGCAGAGCAAGTGCTTCAGGGACTGGTTGAGGAAAAGGATGCCCTGCTCCAGGAACTGCATCACCGGGTTAAGAATAACCTGCAGATAATGTCCAGTCTATTGAATCTTCAGCTCATGCGGATTAACGACGACAACCTCAAGCTGCTGCTGCAGGGGGTTCGCCTGAAACTGATCTCATTGTCAATGGTGCATGAACGGATCTATGTCTCCTCCTCCCTTTCGCAGATTGATATGGCCG
>CAZANF010000346.1:0-2398 GCA_964486425.1 uncultured Spirochaeta sp.
AAAATGATGACCCGCAATCCGTACACCGTCGACTGGAATACCCCGGTAACCGATGCCCAGGCTCTTATGCGTCGTGAGAAATTTCACCGCCTGCCGGTGCTCAGCAAGCATAAGAAACTGATCGGTATCATCAGCGAAAAGGATCTGCTGTATGCCGCCCCGTCGCCGGCCACCTCCTTGAATGTGTATGAAATGAATGAACTGTTGAACAAGCTGAAGGTTTCGGAGGTAATGACCGAGGACGTTATTACCATAGACGAGACCACCCTCATTGAGGATGCCGCACGTATTATGGTGGATAATAATATCGGCGGTTTACCGGTAATGCGCGGGGAGGTGCTTATCGGCATTATTACCGAAAGCGATCTGTTCCGGCTGTTCATTGAGCTGTTCGGTACCCGTCGGCCGGGGCTGCGATTGAGCCTTCTGGTGCCGGAAAAGCGTGGAGAGATCGCGGCCATTACTACCGCCATCTCGGAGAATGGAGCCAATATTATCTCGGTAGGCACCTTTCCGGGAGAGGACCCAACCAATCATACGGTTATCATGAAGGTAGAGGATATTGAGCGCGATAAAATCAGTGAGATCCTGGAGCCGCTTCAGGTAGAGGTCCTGGATATTCGCTAACTACGGCATCTATACGGGTATGCGGCAGACACTCGGGATATTCCTTCTGCAGGAAGGAGATCAGCTGTTCGCGTACCAGCACCCGTAAATCCCATGTTGTCGGTGAGTCAATCCCGCTTACCAGACAGCGGACAATCATCGTGGTAGGGGTTGTGTCGATAACCTGGATTACATCAACCTGCTTGTCCCATAGATCCGTTGATTGCAGAATCTCGGTTTGTTTTTTACGCAGAACCTCTACCGGGGTGCGATAATCCAGATGCAGAATGATAGAGCCGAGAAGATCAGAGTTGGTTCTGGTCCAGTTTTGAAACGGTTTGTCCACGAAGTAGTTTATCGGCACGATAAGCCGTCGCTTGTCCCAGATGCGCACAACGACATAGGTTAAGGTGATCTCCTCAATTCGGCCCCATTCGTTCTCTATAATGACTGCATCATCCAGCCGGATCGGTTGAGTGATGGCGATCATTATCCCTGCAATCACGTTGGCCAGGCTTTTCTGGGCGGCGACACCGATTACCAAACCTGCAATACCGGCCGAAGCAAGGATGGAGGTCCCAATCTGCTGGACGCCGTCAAAGGTCATGAGCCCGCTTGAGATTGCAATTATGATGGCCGCAGCGATTGCTATCTGTTCAAATACCTTGACCTGGGTATTCACCTTTCGGGCCTGTAAATTGTCCCGGGCATTTATATCAAATTTTCTGAGCAGCAGATATGTTGCCGCTCGGATACAGGTGACTGCAATATTTGCTACCCAAAAAATGATGAACAGGGTTATCAGATGCCGCAGATTCCCGACGATAGACTCCGAGAGACCAAGAGCGGGAATGATCCACCATAACCCTGCACTCATGATAAACCTGCGCGAAGGTATGCGGATGCGTTCGACAAAGAAGGACATGGTTTCACGGTGACGCAGTCTGGCTGTGTGCTTCAGTAATGCGAAGATTACAAGATAAATTATCCGGGATATAATTACAGCCGACAGGGTTATGGCTATACTGCGTAAAACTTCAGATCTGATTATTGTATCCAGAATTGAGGTAATCCTTTCCATACCCATAAAGTAGTAACGGGACCCGAAAAAAGAAATCCCTTGCCCGAAATTAAAAAAACATGATACACCTACGTATCACACGTTACGAAAAAGGAGGCTTGTATGTTGGAAAAAATGTTCCGATTAAAGGAGCACAAGACAACCGTACAAACCGAAATCCGCGCTGGTATCGCGACCTTCCTCACCATGGCCTACATTATTGCCGTGAACCCCGGTATTTTGCATGCCGATGGGGCAACAGGAATGTCGTTCGAAGGTGTACTGTTTGCGACAGTACTGGTATCCGCACTGATTTCGATTCTGATGGGGTTGTTCACAAATCTGCCGTTTGCGCTTGCTCCTGGTATGGGGATTAACGCATTCTTTACCTACACCCTGGTTCTGGGGGGAGGAATCCCGTGGCAGACCGCATTGGGCGCGGTGTTTATCTCCGGTATTGTGTTTATGATCCTTTCAATCTTCAAGGTCCGCGAGATGATCGTCCAGGCTATTCCACCCAGTCTCCGTTATGCGGTGGCCGCCGGTATCGGTCTGTTTCTGGCCTTCATCGGACTGCAGAATGCCGGTTTTGTTATTGCAAATCCCGCAACCCTAGTCGAGTTCGGCGGACTAAGCGTAAACACCGTGTTGTTTGTAATTGGTCTTCTGCTTACCGGAGTTCTGGTGGTAATGAAGGTGAAGGGTGCATTGATTATCGGTATCCTGGCAACC
>CAZANF010000347.1:0-2342 GCA_964486425.1 uncultured Spirochaeta sp.
CGACGACCCCGAGATTACAAGTCACGTGCTCTGGCCAGCTGAGCTAAGACGGCGTTTGATTCGTGGGCATACTACCGTATAGGGTAAAAAAATGTCAAGCTGATCTGCCAGGCGAGACATAATCTTCCGCTACCAGGGAGGGGTCGCTCGAAAGATTGTCGGCTGGCGGGAAAAAATCTCATTCCCGGTTAAATTCAGTATCTCGATTGATTGATCACTGGCAGTGTACATATGCTCAAATTGTGCAGTAACCCCGCCGTCTGAGGTAATGTATGAATTATCTGCAAGCATTTTAACCTGACCGTTTCCAGCGGTAATAATCGGCTCCCAGCAAAAAATAAAAGGTTCGGAAACAGAACCGTACGGTATACGACAGAGATTCGGCTCATACGCAATTACCGGATCCGCGTGCAGTTCCCGGCCTATTCCGTGCCCGGCAAATCCCTCGCACAGCCTGTGACAACTTGTGTGCAGAAGCTCCTTCAGTAATCGTGAGGTTATCTCGCCTCTCTTTTGATAATCCTTGACATACAGCGGTAATAATGAGGCCTGCCATGCCGTAACCAGCAGTAACCGCCTGTCTTCCGATAGCGGCTCTATGCCGTAGGTCCACGCAAGATCTGCCTTCCATCCCATATAATCAATTACAATATCAATAGTTATCAGATCATTTGCAGCAAAGGGTTCACCGTTCGGCCTGCCATGGGCTGCAGTTTCATTGCGATTGACACAGATCTGCCCCTGAAATCCCTTGTATCCCTGCAGGTAAGGCGCACCATATCGCATCGACAGCAGGCGGATACACCATTCTTCCACCCTCTTGCCGCTGTTTCCGATCACCATCTGAGACCTCAATTCCCGAAACAGTTCCGCAAGTATCCTGGCCCCTCGATATGCATGATCAGTTCGATTATCCTTCATTGCTCCTTTATCCATTCATGCGCAATACGGCAGCACCATTCAAATATACAGGTTCCGGCTTATGACCGGCTTCCGCCCTGTAGGTAACCAGAACCCGTACGGCTCGAGGAAGTGAATCAGGATAGGTCGGCTCAAGACTGCAGAACAGCGAAGTATTAGCATAACCGGATGTACGCAGCTCACGGGCAGGATTAGCGGAGGTAACATCCGGGGTTTGAGTAAACTGAATACTTATAATATCCTTTTCATGAGTGATGTGATTACGCAGGCGAATCTGTTCCATAAGCTCGACTACATTGTTCCGCATTGCCTCTACTGTGTCTTCCCGCAACTGGGTTGCACCACGCACGGAGAAAGTCTGAACAGTATTGTTTTCCTCTTGTCGATTCATTTTGAATCCCCTATACGTTTATTTTTCAGCTGTTGGTAATCAGTAATATATATCCCTGAAATACGAAGAAACCTGCAGAGAACGACAGTTGCAGAATATCCCGAACAAGTAAATGCAACAGCCGGTATTTCAGAAAATCTCCACGCATTCTGATCAGAACAATTGCGAGGATATTATACACAACCAGCAGGATAGTCACACCAGATGACCAGCCGACTATTCTCAGCAGTAAAACCAGTGAGGTATCGGTGACACCCTGAACACTTCCGATCACATATAATATAAGTGCAGCACCGGAAAAACCGGCTCCGGTAAATGCCCATTTTGCGGATATGGATTCTAGTTTTTGCAGTAGCCATGACACCATCATCGGTTGTAATAGTAGAAGGTTCGGCTTAAGATGTGAAGAGCGCGGAGGTATTATGCGGAAGTTTATTATAACGCTCATGCTGTTAGCGATCTTCGGCGGAACACTCTTCTTTATCGGCTGGACATCATTCCTGCTGGAACCAATGCACTACGGTGTACTGTTCTCGAAAACAGGCCGATGGCAGCAAGAGGTCATCCGTCCAGGTGATTTTGCCTGGCATTGGGAGAGATTGATTCCGACGAATTCGACCCTGTATCAGTATCAAATCGAAACTCAGCAATCTCAAGTATCACTGCGTGGTACTCTGCCCTCTGCAGATCACTATTCACGTTATCTGGAAGGTGAACCGGACTTTTCATATCAAATTGACATGGATCTTGAATGGACAATCGATCCGGCAGATCTGCCTTCGATTGCACAAAATCGGAATATACTTCCAGACGATATATCCTCCGCGGTAAGCAGTTTTCAGAATGAGATAACACAGGCTGCCGAGCATCTCATTCTGCAGAGAGTAGACGATTTGAGTAGTGATCTGTCTGATCAATCCGATTTTCTTGCCATCTCCGAGGGTTTGGCAAGCCAATTAACAACTGAAGTGAACGGTGTAAAAATCCAGCAGATATCTATACATACCATGGAGCTGCCGGACATCAGTCT
>CAZANF010000348.1:0-2326 GCA_964486425.1 uncultured Spirochaeta sp.
ACTTTCTTCCCTCTTTTAGCCGTTTGATTCCTGGGAATCTCTATCTTCCTTGTCACTGCTTTTCTAGAATGCTTTTGTGCCGTCGAGTAATATGGTTACCGGTCCGTCATTGCGGGAAAATACCTGCATCTGGGCCTGAAACACCCCGGTAGCAACGATAACGCCTGTTTTGCGCAAACAATCTATCACCTTATCGTACATTTCACGGGCAAAAACTCCCTCGGCTGCTTGATGATAGCTGGGTCTTCGCCCTTTCCTGGCATCGCCGTATAACGTGAATTGTGAAACTGCAAGTATGGAGTAACCCTTGTCGAGGACGGAAAGATTCATTCGACCATTATCATCAGAAAAGATCCGAAGTTGTATGATTTTATCCACAATATAGTCTATGTCTTTATCCGTATCATGGTGAGATATTCCGATATACACCAGCAGACCATTGCCTATACTTCCGGAAACAGCATTTTCTACTTCTACCCGGGCCGAGTTAACGCGTTGAATAACTGCTCGCATACCATTACCCTATTCAAGTTCGAACATTCGCAATGTTACAGCATGCAGGTAAAACGGACTTCCACTCGGATGATCTGAGTCTGCAACCGGCCTGACCTGTCCAATGAGATCTATCCCCATATCACTGCGGATTTGTGTGGCAAAGGGTACATGCACCGGCACGGAGCCCTCGAGTACCTGACCGGTATGATATCCCACCAGCAGCGTGAACTCAATTACATCATCTTTTCGGATGATGTTGGTAGGCCGGCCTTCCCATCGTACATATGTTCCCTGATACAAAGGAAGATCCTGATGCACCTGCTGGTAGCTGAAGGATGTATCCAGGTTGGTAAAGTCGGGCGATTCAAGTGAGGTCTGCAGAATACGGACCCGCTCTTTTACCGGGGTTGTGGCTGTTGACAGCAATATCCGGTTGATCTCGCGACGAACCAGGTTATCCTGGTTTGAATTGAAATATACGCGAATACGCTCCAGTATTTCCTGAATCTCACGCTCGCTCAGTATATAGCTGTATTCCCCCTCCAGAGACGTCAGAGACTGGCCCTCCGGGAAAGAAATCACCTCGACCCCATCACGGGGGGGATACTGGGTAAACGGCCACTCTATCTCCATCACCGGTATAAAAAAATACAGCAATGCCGAGAGTGTTCCAATGATGATGAGGGCACTGATAGTACGGATCGGGATCCGCAGAGGCTTCGGCACGAACTGTCGAAGCTGCTTCGGTGTAATTCGATCATTCAGTTGATCAATGGATTCCAATGTTCGGACGAATTGCAATCCTCGCTTCGCATAGCGATTTTTCGGGTCGTGATCCAGGATAGTCAACCAATGCTGTATGGCTTTGTCTGTTTCTCTGCGTTTTAGGAAGACCGCAGCCAGGTAGGTTCTCGCACTGGTGTGATTGGGTTCCAGATCAATCGCCCGTTTCGCATAGGATGTACATCCACCGTAATCGCCGGTAAAAAAGCATGCAGCAGCAAGAAGCTGATAGTATTCCTCATTTTCCCGGTACATAAAGACCTGTGGTTCGAGATGACTGATGAGTTTTCCATACTGACCGCGGCGAAACTGTCGACGGGCTTCACGCAGATTACTTGAACTCATTGGGCCCCTTGGTTCGTAGGTACAGAATCCTGCAATTCTGTGATGCGCTGTTGCAATTCGTCGTTCGCTTGCTGCAGATCTTCAATTTGCTGCTGGAGTTCTCTCATTTCATGCTGGACTTCATCTGGAGCAGAATCACGCAATCGCCTCCGGTATTCATGAACACTCTCTTCGTATTCCTGCTCACGACGCTCATGGTCCTGGATGGTATGGAGCAATTCCTGATGCGAGATGCGCAACAGATTCAGCAAGGTTTCTTCCCTTTCTTTTAAATCAAGGACGGAGAGACGGTAGCGGGCTGCCTCCGATCGAAAGCTGGCAGAATGTTCCTGTATTACAGTAGTAAAAAGACTGCGTGCTTCATCAAGTCTGCCGAGTGAAAACAGGCACTCTCCAGTCCAATAGAGAGCATTGGCAATGAAGGGTGAATCAGGATATTCATCGATAAAATCTGCGAAGGAACGTATCGATTGTTCATATTCTCCTTGAAGATAAAATACACGACCGCGTTGATAATAGGCCTCGGATTGATACCGGTGATCAGGAAAATGGTGAATAAAGTACTCCAAGTGCTGGGCAGCTTGATCAATTGCTCCCAGGCCCATGTAAGATTTGGCCAGCCAGAAATATCCTTCGGCTTCTCTGTCTGTGGATTCATCCATGGCAACTATTTTCATAAACAGATCAGCGGCTACTTCAAAAC
>CAZANF010000349.1:0-2311 GCA_964486425.1 uncultured Spirochaeta sp.
GCCTTCAAAGGGGTAGTACTCCAGCCCGGAACTGAAGCTGTCTATAAATACTTCAGGATTTTCGGGGTAACCGGGTTCTTCCAGATTATCTACGGATCGTTCGCAGCCGACCGTAATCCCCAGCAGCAGCAAACCTGCAAGCACCGGGGTAATTATGCTGTTATTTTTAATAAAATTCATGTTTCCGGTCTCTTTTTAGTTTGAAATGTCTATTTGGATATATGTTCTGATTTCCCACTCGGTTCCGTTATCAAATCCGCGGGCAGTAGGATCCGGGACGCGTTCTCCGCTATCATCCGTGGTATATGTGGGCGCATAGCGCGGGGAGAAGTCATCCAGCGTTCTGAATTTACCTCTGAAGCCCAGTCGTGTGGAAGGGAGCTCGAACCAGTCCGGCTTACCAATATCTAATGAGAAGTCGGCCATCAGCTGGAGGGGAAAGGTCAGGTTGAAGTCTCTGTGATAATCGTAGGGACCCCAGTCATCAATTTTTGCTCCTGCGGTAATTTTGTAGTTGTTGTAGATCATCCGGAGATCGCCGCCAAAACGTGTGATCAGTCTGTCATCACTGCCGTTGGCCTGTGCATCACCGCCGTAAAGATTTGCAATAATGCCGAGATTACGGTTAACCTTGGATACGATTCTGGAATGGACTTCCCAGAGATCTTGTGCCGGAGGGGCTCCATCAAAAGGAACGAAAGTTCTGCCGTCGGGCAGAATACCAATAGCCGCATCCTGAGTGGTAGGCAGATGACGGAACACGACACCAAGATTCATGGCAAAACGTGCATCTTCGGCCATATCGCTGTCCCAGTTATACATATAGGTTCCCGGGGTGGGGTCGTAGGTGAGAAGAAGCTCGCCGGCGATTTGCTCTCGGTTGCTTCGCACCACAAAGGGATCGTCGAGAATGTTACGCGGCCTTGCCGGAGCATCTGCGCCAGAAGGAATGGGGCCTTCGATTGGCTGCTGCCACAAAAAGTTAGGGGCAATTTGCATGTTGCCAACATTATATGTGAAGCCTGAAAGCACGTTATACTGGTTTCCGCTGCCGCTGTCTTTAAGTCTCCATCCCGTAAAGGTCATGGTCTGATCGGCACCACCTCCGGCCACAAGGCCCATCACCGCACCCTGACCGTACCAGTTAAACCGCCCGCCTTCGTAGCTGAGCTTGAGCTTACCGCCCCAGGTGTCTTCGGGCTTGATTTCATCAACAAAAACATCGTAGCTGCCGTCTTCCTGCTCGCGTGCAATCTGAAATTCGCGACAGTTGAGCGGCTGACCGCCCCAGATACCAACGATTTCTACACCGACATTTCCAAAGTCTCTGCCGGCATATAAAGTGAAGCGGCGCGTCTGCGGCTCCGGAATAGCAAAAGAGCTATTGGTCAGGCCCTGCCGGTCGATATCTTCATGGAAAATACCTGTCAGGGAAGTACGGCCGATATCGGTTGAGTACTTTAATAAGACGGCCGGGTTGGCTCCCCACCAGAGCTGAGGACCGAAAGCCACTTTGGCACCTTCAAACATTTTCTTGCCCTCAATTTCGGCGCCAAAAGGAGCATCACCATTATAGATGAATACCTGATCGCCATAATTGGCTTCCGGATACAGGCCGAAGAAATCACCTTCATACCCCCAGTGGTAATGGCCTGTTCTGTAGAAACCATCCACATCAAAATACTCATCGTTCCAGGTATAGCTGGCGCTGTAGATATCCACTCTGTTGAGGGATTCAGCCGTAATCATTCCGTCTTCACCCATAAGCTCCACGGCCCGGCCGCGGTTTTCGTAGAAAATTTCATCAATCGGGTTTTCGGCAACGTTGCCAAGCACGTTTGCCACAACTTCTGCTCTCATATTCGGTGTTGGATTAGCCTCGACACCAAGAAAGAAAGATTGCATGAAATCAAACCCCTGCTCGTCGGGAAATGCTATTTCATCGGGGTCGGCATCACCCGGAGTGGTTATTTTGGTACCGCCTGTACTGAATGTCTCTGTGATAGCCGAAAATCTGCTTAAAGAAACCAAATCGGAACTGCCGGAGCCGCCTCCGCCCGTACCGGCCTGCATAGCTGCACCAATAGGCGAGATGTCGTTGAAATGCTCTTCAAGCGCATCTTCATCGGTGTTTTGTGCATACACATCGAACTCATGAACTTCTTTCAGCAGAAAGTAGGCCGCGCGGGGGTACAGCTCATAAAACCCTTCAACATCGGTCGGGCCTTTTGCCATAATCCCGAACCATTCCTCATTCATGTTGTTCTCACCTTCTACGTGGTCGAAGGTATAGCCGCCGTTTTCCCATGAA
>CAZANF010000350.1:0-2310 GCA_964486425.1 uncultured Spirochaeta sp.
ACGTGCAACCCTCGACTCAATAAGTATAAGACTGGTATTCGGTCTTCTGCTGGCCTCGATTATTATCAGTTCGTCGCTGGTAATCCACGCCGGCATCCCGCCGCTCTGGAAAGGGGTACCGGTCTTCGGAATATTCGGCTTTGTCGGTGCCGGATTTATCAGCCTGGGTTATATCGGAGGCTTGGTAATCAGCTTTATGCGCCGTCTGTATCGGAAGTAATTCCCTCGCGTACCGTGGTAATAATTCGCTGAATATCGGCACTGTGCACCGGTTTTACCAGGTATCCGAGCATGTTCGGAAAATCATCGTGTATTCCAATTTTGTTGCGATCATACGCACTCATAAATACAATATGAGCAGAATTCACATGGGCTATATGCTGTGCAGTATCCACACCGTTCATGGATCCCTTGAGGCGAATATCCATAAATACTACATCAAGATCCTGATTCTTGGCGAATTCCACCGCCTCCTCACCGTATGCCATCTCGGCAACCACCTTACACCCAAGGCTGCGTAATGCAAATGAGATAAAAGTGCGTATGATTGCCTCATCTTCCACCACCATAGCGAGTATCGGACGAGCTCCATTCCCGTTTACCGAACCCATGGCGCCACCATTGAGATCATATCTTCTCCTGAATTCAGTCTACCGCATATACTGTTCAGATAGCAAGCTACGGTGAATCATCAAGCTCCTGCCGGAGCACCCGCCGGGGATCGGTTCCCGAACCAAGCCCCCGCAGAACAACATCTCTTTCACTCCAGCCGTATTCATGCGCAATTAACTCGGCAACCCGTGAGCCGCAAAATGATCCCTGACACATGCCCATACCTGCCCTTGTTCGCCGTTTTACTCCATCTACGCTGTCGACCAGTATTCCGCGGTGCAAGGAGTCGCGAATAACCGATTCGGTTATCTGCTCACAGCGGCAGACTATCCTGTCCGGATTGCCGGGCTCAAGTTTTGCACGTTGATTAGCCTCTTTCATCGGCATCATCTCATTCCAGGGAACCCGCGGGATGATTCGCCGGCGAACGGGGTCTGCATGGCCGGAGGGCTGCAGTGCCAGCTGGTCTTTGCGCAGCAGATCCAGCACCATATCGGCAATTGCCGGTGCAGCAGTAAGTCCCGGACTGTCAATTCCGGCTGCCTGAATACAACCGGGGACCGATGGCTCCCGGCGGATTATGAAATCCCGCGAACTGCTTGTTGCCCGTATTCCGGAAAAGCTTCGGATGAACTCCCTGGAGGTACAGCCGGGAAGGCTTTGCCGGGCGGTTTGCAGGATGTATCGAAGCGTATCCGCATCATTGTCAAGGTCGGCGGGATTGTCGACATTCCGGGCATTCGGACCGATCATAAGGTTCCCGTGGTAGGTGGAGGTTACCAGAACCCCTTTTCCCTCGTTGGTGGGAAGCTGAAACAGCACCTGTCTTACCATATCCCCGCTGCCCTTTCGAAACAGCAGATACTGGCCCTTGCGGGGGTACAGCCGGATGTCATCCACCCCCATCATGCGTGCGATCCTCCCGGCATGTATCCCGGCAGCATTCACCAGACGACGGGACCGAAATATGCGGCCTTCATGGGTGTGAATCCGAAAACCTGTGGAATGATGTTCAATTGCCGTCACGTTGCTTCTAAGCCGCAGATCCGCCCCGTTGTGAACGGCGTTTTCGGCGAGGGCAATTGTAAGCTCATACGGTGAGCAGACACCTGTGTGCGGAGCATGAAGTGCAGAATGCACATCCGGGTTGCAGTTGGGTTCCAGATCCAGTACTTCATTGCGGGAGATAATCCTGAGTCCGGGAACCCCGTTCCGGATCCCGTTCTGCAACAGCTCATGCAGGGCAGCCTGCTGCTCGCGCGTAAAAGCCAGCACCAGCGAGCCCCGACGCTCGAAACCGAAATTCAGTTCTGCTTCCCATTGGGAAAAGCGTCGGTTGCCGGGATAACTCAGACGAGACTTGAGAGTACCGTGTTTAGCATCATATCCACCGTGGACAATTCCGGAGTTCGCCTTGCTGGCCCCGAGACTGACATCGTTGCCTTTTTCCAGTAAAAGTATATCCAGATCATACAGAGAAAGGGCGCGGGCAACGGCACAGCCGATTACCCCCGCCCCGATGACAGCAACATCATACTGCATTAGACCTCGCTGACTACCTTGTCGGGCGATGATGCCGTTTCCGGGGTGCCCGTTTCACGAAAACTGAGTTTGTCATTCCGCATTGTAACCTTGATACGACTGCCGGCCCCAGTGTTGGGATGTTTTTTGCCGAGTTGGGAGCTACAGTGTATAAAA
>CAZANF010000351.1:0-2307 GCA_964486425.1 uncultured Spirochaeta sp.
AAGCCACTTTCAGCCTGATAAAAGGACTCGGTAGCATGCAGTCTGTCCTCTTCGCTCATGCCGATTCCTGTGTCGCGAACAATGAATCTCAGCTCGATTTCGTCCTGTCCGGAAGGCTGTGTATCCGGACTGTGTGCTTCAACCGTGATATGAATAGATCCGTGACGGGTGAATTTCACCGCGTTATGGAGTATGTGGCCCAGCATCTGCCGTATCTTGCCGGGATAGCCGAGAACCCAGTCGAGGCCGGTTGTATGGTATGTTATAGAAAAGGATAGGGCTTTCTCCTCGGCAGTCCTCTGATGTGGTTCGATAATACTGTCGATTACCGAGCGCAGGTTGAATCGGATATACTGCTCCTCCAGTGAATCGGTGGTCAGCCTGGAAAACGACAGGATTTCCTGAACGATATCCAGCATGCGATATCCGCTTTCTTCAATAAGCTGCAGCAGCTCGTGCTGCTCTTCCGGAATACCGGATACAGCGAGCAGCAGCTCGGTTATCCCGATAATACCGTTCAGCGGTGTACGCAGCTCATGGTTCATATTGGCAATGAACTGATCCTTTACCATATTGGCTGTATCCGCGTGATCCAGCGCCGACTGCAGCTCGTCCTCCATATGGATTCTGTAGGTGATATCGCGCGCAGTCTCTACCACACCTATGAATGTACCGGTCGTGCTCATAACGGGATATGCATGGATTATCCAGGTCTCACCCGCCCGGGTTGTGTGCTCTCCTCTTTGCTTTGTATGAGTATGAAAGCACCGGATTACCGGACAGGAGGCACATGGTTCACCTGGATTGGAAGACCAGAGCGAATAGCATGTGCGGCCGATTAATCCCCCTGGCTCTGCGCCCGCGGATTCCTCAGCCGCCTGATTGGCCCAGACGATACGCATGTCTGCCGAGTTGTAGTAGATAACCATGTCCGAAACCGCGGAGAGAATCTGCGACAGCTCCAGTCTGCTGTCGCGCAGTGAGATCTCCGTCAACCTGGACTCGGTAATATCCCGGGCCAGACCATGTATCGCTGCGGCCGCACCGCTATTGTCGCGCTCGATTATCAGACGCAGTTCCATCCAGATGGTAGCTCCGTCTTTGTGCAGCCAGCGCAGACAGAGGGGTTCTATATTGTCTATCCCGTTTTCCGAAAGTTCCTTGAGGTGCTGTTCATCGTCAGGATGAACCAGCTTATAGGCTATCTGGGGATCCCGGTAAAACTCCTCCGGGGTATAGCCGGTAATCTCGGCTGCCGACGGGCTTACGTAGGTATATCCAGGTTCGGGTCCAAGCTGATATCTGTACAGGATATCCTTGGACTGGGATGCGAGCAGTTCGTGCTGCTTGTGGAGAACTGCTGCCTCCTCCATTTTCTTTTGCTCATGTATATCCTGCAGTATGATGCCGACCTCATCCTCTCCAGTGGAAAATACATGGATGCGAAACCAGGTTTCAAAGGTTGGAGAGTAGTATTCCAGTTCCTCTGAAACCCCGCTTTCTGCAACGCGTGCACAGGTATGCAGCCAGTCTTCCATATCCTCCCCAATGCCGGGAATGAGTTCGGAGGGAGTGCGGCCGATAATATCCCTGCAATTTTTTCCGAGTAACTCTGCCAAAGCTTCATTGCAGTCGATACAGGAATACTCCATTTGGCGACTCCGGGTGTCGGCGACCGTGCGATACAGGGCGCAGGGAAGGGGAATTTTATGCAGCAGTGAGGCAGGGTCCATATGTAATAATGTATTCCTTCGGCGGATAAAAGGCGAATAAGTACTTGAGATTCGGGAAAAACCATCAAATTTTTATCGATTTTACCGCTTAAATAGTGTAAAATGGACCAATCTTTTAAGACAACTATGGAGCGGGGTGGACAAGTGAAACAGGGAAAGCGAATTACCATTAATGATATAGCCAGGAGCGTTGGATACTCAAAGACTACGGTGTCTTTTGCTTTCAATTCTCCGCAGCGGCTGCCGGAGGCTACGGTGAACAGGATTCTCGCGGTAGCCAGGGAGATGGGGTATTCACCGGATCCTCTCGCACGCAGTATGGCGACCCGCCGCACAGGCTCTATCGGCCTGCTGCTGCCGCAGGAGCTTCCGGTTATTGTAGAAAATCATCTGTTTAATCAGATCCTGCATGGTATGGGTAAGGCCTTGCAGTCTGATCAGCGATCAATTCTGCTGATTCCCCCCGTCGGCGGGAGTATGGCGGCGGCAATTTCCGGCGCGGTCGTGGATGGTTTCATTACCTGGGGCCTGGAACGGGATCTGTTCTTTTCACTGGGCACCAGCCTGATCCCCT
>CAZANF010000352.1:0-2302 GCA_964486425.1 uncultured Spirochaeta sp.
GATAAGAAATGCCAGACCATGCCTTGAGAAGCGTTAAAATGCCTTTTTCTTCTGAAAGTCGCCCGACATAAACAAATCCTTTGCGGTCGTTAAAAGGAAGAGGATTGCACTTTGGAACTACAAAATGCGGTATGACATGAAGTTTATCTTTTGGTAATCTGTTCGATGCAAATAGATCATGGACAAATTCAGAAGGACAAATATATGCAGAAACCCGACTATGCCAAGTTCTTCGTATTCGGTGTACCAATAACATTATTGCAACGGCAATACTTCCAAGTAGGCTGTTTCGGTAGCAGCGCCGGATAATTCCAGGAATTAAACATTTTGATGTACAGCAACGTGTACAATGTTTTCCTCGGATAAAAAATAAACCGTTCAGGCAAGACAAACGGTAGTTGTGCAACGTGAGAACACAGGGGATACCCATTCGATTAGCGGCATCGAATACGGATGGAGACCATTGAGGAAAAAAGTTGTGAACGTGCATCACGTCGTATTGATATTTCGACAGTTGTTTGCAAATCCGTCGGTATGAATTCCAAGACCATACGCTTTCTATCGCCGTTTTTAAGCTCTTGCGATTACCGATTGTGTTGTTGGAGACAGTTAAGAAATCCACCGTATGCCCTGCGTCTCGTAACAATTGTACTTCGGCTTCCGCAAAGGTATCTTCACCCCCCCGAAAACGGTAATAATTGTGGAGCATCAAAATTCTCATGAAAAAGCCAAGACTTTGATAAAATAAATTAAGAAGAACAATTTCTCTGCCAAGTCTGCCGGTTGATTTCGTCCGTGTAGCTTACGATAACCTTGGCCACTTTCCAGGATACCTGGTCAGCCTGGTAGTCGTCGGGAATGCGGCAGGGACCTTGCTTGTCGAATTGCCTGCGGGTCATCTTTACGGCTTGGAGGATGCGCTCGGGGGAGAGTCCGCTCATGATCACGGCGCCTTCGTCCATGCCTTCGGGGCGTTCCTGCGCTTCGCGAACATTTACGGCGGGAAACCCGAGGATCGAGGATTCTTCGGTGATCGTGCCGCTGTCGGACAGGGTGCAGAAGGCTTGCTTTTGAAGAGCGACGTAATCGAAGAATCCCATCGGCTTTTGCAGGGTGATCCGTTTGTCCAATGGAATCCCGGAATCCTCCAGCCTTTTCCGGGTCCGGGGATGCGTGGAGAGCATCATGGGAAAGTCATAATCTTTCGCCAGACGGTTCAATGCGCGGAAAATCAATGTAAGATGGCGGGGATCGTCGACATTCTCCTCGCGGTGGATGCTGGCCGTGAAGTATCGGCCTTTTTCAAGCCCAAGGCGGGCATGAACATCCGATTCCTCGATGCTTTCGCGATGCGCATCCAGCACTTCCTTCATCGGGGAGCCGGTCTTGATCACCCGGTTTGGCGGCAGCCCCTCCGCCAGCAGGTAGCGCCGGCTGTGCTCGGAATAGCACAGGTTGACATCGGCGACGTGATCGACGATCCGGCGGTTGATTTCTTCCGGAACGCGCATGTCGAAGCAGCGGTTGCCGGCTTCCATGTGGAAGATCGGGATCTTGCGCCGCTTGGCGGGGATCACCGACAGGCAACTGTTGGTATCGCCCAGCACCAGCAGGGCTTCGGGGCGGACCTGTTCCAGGACTTGGTCCACGCGGGTAATGATCTGGCCGATGGTTTCCGCCGCGGTCGATCCGGCGGCTTCCAGGTAGTGGTCGGGCTTGCGAATGCCGAGATCGCGGTAGAAGATCCCGTTCAGTTCGTCGTCGTAGTTCTGACCGGTATGCACGGTGATGTGTTCGCAGGTGTCGTCGAGCACCTTGAGGGTACAGGACAGGCGGATGATCTCGGGGCGTGTGCCGACGATGGACATGACTTTGAGTATTTTCATAGGGGATTTATAGATTTTCTAACCACGGATTACACGGATATTACGGATGATGGAGGGACGAGATTTTTAACCACGGATTTCACGGATAGCACGGATGATTGGAGACAATTCATCTATGTGATTCCTGTTCAATTCTGTATCCCCTGTATTTCTCGTTGTAAAATATCATATCCGTGCTATTCGTGAAATCCGTGGTCAAAAAATCATCTCAATTTCCTGTAACTCAGCGAACAATGCGCTTCCATTCCAGTTTAGAAAATTTGAAGTTCAGTAGCAGCGCTAAACGAAGATTTGTAATGGCCAGATAGCCGGACATTTGAGCTACATGGCTCTCATTAAAAGCGGACACAACTTTAGATCAACAATGACGGCTCCATCTACGATAAGGTCTGGAATCAAGGTGCCGATTTGTTTTC
>CAZANF010000353.1:0-2300 GCA_964486425.1 uncultured Spirochaeta sp.
CCATCGATCAACTGCGCTGTATTGAGGAAGTGAAGGCCGACATGGAGCAGCCTTCTCCGATGGATCGGCTGGTGTGCGGTGATGTCGGCTTCGGTAAAACCGAGATCGCCCTGCGGGCTGCATTCAAGGCCGTGGCCGCAGGGAAGCAGGTGGCCATACTTGCTCCCACAACCATTCTGGCAGAGCAGCACTTCGAGAACCTGGAAGAGCGTCTGGCAAGGTTTCCGGTCAGAACCGGTATGCTGTCACGGTTTGTGAGTACGGCCGAGCAGAAAAAGGTGATATCCGGACTGAAGGATGGTTCGATCGATCTGGTGATCGGAACTCACCGCATCCTGTCCAGGGATGTACAGTTCCATAATCTCGGATTAGTCGTAGTGGATGAAGAACAGCGCTTCGGGGTCAAGCACAAGGAACGCCTGAAGGAACTCAAGACTACGGTGGACAACCTGACTCTTTCGGCAACCCCTATCCCGCGTACCCTGCATATGAGCTTGTTGAAAATTCGGGATATGTCGGTGCTTCAGACCCCTCCCACCAATCGTATGCCGATTGAAACCATTATCCGTGAGTTCGACGAGACTATTGTTGTCCAGGCCATACGTCGGGAGGTGGAGCGGGGAGGGCAGGTATATTTCCTGCATAACCGCGTGGATACGCTTGATTATATCCGGTCTTTTATTGAACGACTGGTTCCGGAGGTTATGGTTGATACGGCACATGGACAGATGACTGCCCACCAGCTGGAAGATATCATGCATCGATTTATCCATGGAGCATTTCAGGTGCTGGTTGCTACCAGCATTATAGAGAATGGTATTGATATCCCGAATGTGAATACCATTATTATCGACAGGGCCGACAACTTTGGAATCAGCCAGCTCTATCAGCTGCGGGGACGGGTCGGTCGATCCGATCGCCCGGCATACGCATATCTGCTGTATCCTGAAGATCGAGCTCTTTCTGAAATTGCAATGAAGCGCCTGCAGGTAATCTCGGATCATACCGAACTGGGATCCGGATTCAAGGTCGCGATGAAGGACCTGGAGGTTCGCGGCGCCGGAAATCTCCTTGGTCCGCAGCAAAGCGGAGATATTCTGTCTGTTGGATTTGATCTCTATCTTCGCCTGCTGGACGAAGCAATTAAACGTATTCAGTCCGACGGGGATTATATTGAGGGACAGGAGGTTTACCTTGAACTGGAGTATTCCGGTTTTATTCCCAATGACTACATCGATGATGCCATGGAAAAGATGGAGGTATATAAAAAGATTGCATCTATCAATACCGAGGCCGAGCTGCTGTCGGTAACCGCGGAAATGGAAGATCGCTTCGGCCCCTTTCCGGACGAGGTTCACAGCCTGCTGTCATTGGCGGAAATCCGCATCCTGTGTCGTGCCTTGCACGTTTCAAGCCTCAGGGAGCGGCGCGGCACGGTGACGATAACCTTCGAGAGGGTAGCGCATCTGGATGTGAACAAGGTACTGGAGGCAATCCAGGTAAGCGGAGGAGTTTTGCGACTGGATCCGGATAACCCGCAGAATCTGATCCTGTACACCGAGTCGATAGGTCTGAAAGAAAAATCTGAATTTATTCGCGGTAAATTGTCTTCTCTGTTATAATGGCAACTGTATGGCTGCACTTCGAAAGAATAACATCGATTTAGTTTGCTCAATTGCCGAGCTTTCCGGACTGTTCGAAAAAAGAACCAGTGTGGGCGGTTTTCTCCAGAATGTGGTGGATATAGTTGCCCAGCATATGGAGGCAGAGGTCTGCTCGATATATCTGTTTGACGAGGATTCCGAGGAACTGGTGCTCCGGGCCAATCGCGGACTGGATATAGATAAGGCTAAAGAAGTCCGTATGAGGCTTGGTGAGGGACTCTCCGGTATCGCACTTAAGGAACTCAGGCCCATACGGGTAGGGCAAGCCAAATTAAGTCCCCTGTTCAAGGCCTTTCCCCATGTACCGGAGGATAAGTTCAATGCATTTCTTGCGGTACCCATTCGTCGGTCATTAAAACGGATTGGGGTAATTGTTCTGCAGCATACCAAAGCTGATTATTTTGACGGACATGATGCAAAGGCCTTGCGTGCGATTGCCAGTCAGCTGGCGGCAACCCTGGAGAATGCCGAACTCATCATGAAGATCCATGAGCAGGCGCCTGGTGGAAGCGACCGGAAACATAATCGCGGGGTTACCCGATTACGTGGAATCGCTAATTCAGACGGGATAGCCTTTGGCAAGGCCGTTGTACTCGGACATCGAGATGCACTGTTCAGCAGCATAATCGAGCAGGC
>CAZANF010000354.1:0-2299 GCA_964486425.1 uncultured Spirochaeta sp.
AATTCAAGAGGTGTGAGTCACTGCCGCCGGCGAAGGTTTTCAGAAGACGCACACGAGGCCAAATCTGCCCGAAGGAATGGAACGGCATATGGACAATGAAAGAAAAATAGATCCCGGTGCTGACGACAAGGATTCACGGGAGTTGATCGACAGCAGCAAGATGCTCTTCCTGCAAGAGGTTGCCTCGGAATTCAGGAAACGCCAGGAGCAGTATGATGTGGCCGCAGAATTCGCAAAAACCAAGGCAAACCGCTCTCCACTGGTGCTTCTGGTTATCCTTACTCTGGTCGCAATATCCGCCGCTACGGTGGTGAGCGTACATGTATACAGTGAACGCTCTGCCGCCGGATTCCAGGTTTCCATAGACGATTTTCAGGATATCAATCTTCGCGAGGTGCTGGATAGCGTATCCCGGCTTGAAAACCGGTTGCGGGAACTGAACCAGGATCAGATGCGGATGGAAGAGGAGTTCCAGCGGCGTATGCGTGATGTGCAGGGTCAGGCAGAGCGGGAGATAGAGCTGATCTCCAGCCGAAGTGGAAACCAGGGTGAGCAGAATCGACAGGCAGCCCAGGTGCGAAACCGGCTGCAGGAGCAGCAGCGCGAGCTGCAGGCTGAGTTTGATGAAAGGATACAGCTGCATGAACAGGAAACCGAGGAGGTTCTGAATCTCCTTGCCCAATACGATACACGGCAGGCGGATCTGGCTCAACAGCAGGAGACGGTGCTGGATAATCAGTCTCAGGTACATGCGCTTGAAATGGAAGAACTTCGTTCACGGTATGAGGCGCAAATAGATGAGCTTGTCGGGAACTACGAACAGACAATACACGAATTAGAGAGCTATCAGGCTGAGCTGCGTGATACCCTGCTTGCAAGACTGCAGCGTGAGAGGGCCGAGCTGATCCGGAGGTTCAACCCGGATCTATCCGAAACGGATGTTGCACCGCTGGTAACAGCGGTTATCTCCCCGAGCATGGTGCCGCAGTTTGAGCTGCAGGAGATCTATACGCAGGAGCGAATCTTTTCCGAGGCAGATATGCGCAGTCTCCGGAATCAATATGGGGTTCAGCGGGAACTGCTTCAGGTACTGCAGGATGTACCATATCAGAATAGTGTTCCCGATGTCCTTCGTCAGCTTGAAAACAGGTCGGTATGGATGATTACAGAGTATGAAAGGTGGCTGGAGCGTGCAGCACAGGCATTGCAGGAGAGAACGGAACAAGTTGCACAAAATGAAGAGTATATTCGAAAACTTCTCTATGCTCCCCGGTTCATGGCCCGCTCAAACCGGGATCATGGCTACATTATTAACCCTGTCGATCCCGAGAGAATAGCTGTTTATGTGGATTCGAACCGGGACCCGGAAACCGGACTGCGGGCATTTGTCTTTCGGGCGGATGACCAGAAGATTGCGGAGATTGAGCTTGAGATTACCGGCGGCCGGCAGTATGCACGAGTCGTTGAAACAGTGGATGGGCAGGAGATTCAGCCGTTTGATACTTTATTGCTTCAGGTACAGGAAAATGAAATGAGGAGTTACCCGTGAGAATACTGCGTTTACAAAGACGGATTGCGCGAGGTATTGGCTGTACAGCAGCCTTTCTGCTGGTAACCATGTCTGCCGGCGCAATCACGTTGACCGATTTTGAGGTCGTCGAAAGAGAACAAGCGGATGGACACGAGACCCTGTTTCTTCAGAACACCGACGGGATAACCATTGAGTACCGCCGGCCCCTGGATCATATCGGTCCTGCGGATCAGCATGTACAAAATCTCGAGGGTGTACTGCATGACCTGCAGATCCTTGAACTTGATTCGGTCTCCGTTCTGCAGCATACCGACTCGCTGGAGGTTATGATACTACCTCTGTCATTTGAGTTCGAGGGACACGATTTGAATGAGTTTCTGCCGGCGGGGATTCAGCTGTATATAGGTGAGGCGCTTGAGTACGATTTTCGAATGGTGGTGGATGAGTACTTTCTGCGGATTACCGGCGACTGGTTTGGTGAGAGCTCCCTGGCTGAAACACTGGCCCGCGCAGTGGAAAATCCGCAAGCCTTTGTTCGCAGCCGTGATCCCGAGGCGCTGCTGCAGCGTGTATTGTCAGCCGAGCAGCGCCTGGATGAGCAGCGGGCTTATCAGCGGGACCTGGAACAGCGTCTGGATGATATCTACTCCAGACACACCGATTTGCAGGAACAGTATGATGAAACCGTGCGCTATGTGACCTATCTGCAGGACAGCATGATCGCCGAACACACCAGGGGATTCTCCGGCCGGTTGAATCTTCCGGTTT
>CAZANF010000355.1:0-2285 GCA_964486425.1 uncultured Spirochaeta sp.
ACTCAAGCGAATGAGTTCATTCAACGGTTTACCCGCATGCATTCTACGATTATCTGCAGGCAGCTGCTCGGCTATGATATTTCAATTGAGTCGGAATATCGTCACCTGCGGGAGACCGGCGCATTTCAAAAACTCTGTCCGGGATTTATTAAAGACGCAGTCGCTATCCTGGAAGAGATGCTGAACCTTAAGCCGGCTTCACAGGGACAGTCCCCTTCTGAATAGAGGGACTGTCCCCGATAGAGATGCTGCCCGGATAAAGCCGGCTCACGGCCCATCAAGCGTCACACCGTTAATCGGCTGCAATACGAACCGGCCGCGTCGGCCTCTACTGTTCGTACACGGCATTGTACTGCTTGGTCACCCGTACAAAGGTGGTGCACTTCGGCAAGTCCTTAATCGTTCTGGCGCCGACGTATGTACAGGTTGATCGCAAGCCCCCGGTCAGATTGATGATTGTATGCTCCACAGGTCCCCGGTAGGGGATCTTTACCTCGCGGCCCTCCGATGCCCGGTAGTCCTTCAGTCCGCCGGCATACTTTTTGTTCGCTTTCTTTGAAGACATCCCGTAGAAGGTCTTGAAACGCCTGGTAACATATTTGGGTCCGGTAATGCTGCCATGCGCATCAACCTCCTGCTGGGTCGTCTGATGTATTTCCTCGATCATCTCACCTCCGGATTCGTCATGCCCCGCAAACATTCCGCCAAGCATTACAAAATCCGCACCTCCGCCGAAGGCCTTCGCCACATCTCCCGGACAGGTACAGCCTCCGTCGCCGATTACATGTCCGTCCAGTCCATGCGCCACATTCGCACAATCAATAATTGCCGACAGCTGGCTCATACCAACGCCTGTCTGAATTCGCGTTGTGCACGCACTTCCAGGTCCGATACCCACTTTCACTATGTCGGCTCCGGATAAAATCAGCTCTTGTGTCATATCACCGGATACTACATTCCCTGCGATGAGTATGATATTCGGAAATTCCCGCCGAATGTCCCGCACGAAGTTGGAAAAGAACTCACTGTAGCCGTTTGCAACATCAATGCACAGGAACTTGAATCCCGTTCCCAGACTGAACAGCTCACGGATCCTCGTCAGATCGCTTTCTGAGGTTCCCATCGAAGGAATTACATACTCAACCACCTGCTTTTCATCATTTCTGTTCAAAAAGCTGCGCCAGTCTTCAATGGAATAATGCTTGTGAACCGCAGTCAGCATTCTGTGCTGCATAAACCGTTCCGCTATCTCAAAGGTTCCGGTGGTATCCATGTTGGCCGCCATTACAGGCACACCCTCCCAGGTTTCCGGTGAATGGCGGAATTTCATTTTACGTATCAAGTCTACTTCCGAGCGGCTCTTCAGGGTCGAGCGCATCGGCTTGAAAAGCACATCCGAGAAATCTATTTTTGTTCCCTCTTCAATAAGCATATGAATCTCCTGTTTCGTCATCCCGATTATAACATTCGGGCTGCACATTCGCTACATGGCGGCACCGAGCTGCGGGGACTGTCCCTCTCTTCAAACGGGGACTGTCCCTCAATTTTTCGAACTTGTTCTGGATTATTTCTCCATTGTGCTTATAATGCAGTGCAAGTGAGGTGCAAGGTGAAAAAGCTATTCTATTCCGTGGCTGTGGTGCTGTTCGTTTCCATTGTTGTTACGGGATGCGGTACATCCGGTGACGGGACTGTACTGGATCCGGATTGGGTTCAGGCTGCAACCAGTGGCGAGATCAGTCGGTCGTCGTCGATTCGTATTCAGTTTACTCAACCCATTGGGAACGAGCTTTCTGCTGATGGATTGATTCAGTTTGAACCGGCAATATCAGGGACTGCTCAATGGGAGGATGACTATACCCTGCAGTTCCTGCCGGAAACCTATCTTCCGGCCGAAGAACGCTATCACGCGACAGTGAAGCTTCCGCCGGAGGTAACCGATGGGCTTGATCCGCAAATCAGTTTCAGTTTTTTTACTCCTGCTATACAAGTGACCACGGAAAACCTCACCCTGGAGTATGAGGATGTCCTGCAGCCTGATAGCCCGGTAATACGGGGGAATCTGGTGTTTACGGATGTTATGCAGCCGGATGAGGTGCAGGCTCTGATGGGCCTGGAGAGTCCGGGACAGCAGTTAACGGTACGATGGGATTCGGCCGCACCCGGACGAATTTTTTCATTCCATGTCGGCGGCATACAACGCCGGACGGTCGAGCAGGATGTAGCGATTCTGCTCCGGAAAAGTGATGTTTCATTTACCGCTGATGCAGTTACCAGTATGAAGG
>CAZANF010000356.1:0-2198 GCA_964486425.1 uncultured Spirochaeta sp.
GAGCTTGCGGCGGAACTTTTCCCTGGTTGAACTGCTGGTGTCTGCCACTGCCGTTGCCCCGGAGGCTGCCTCGGAAGTATCCTCCTGCTTGGCGGGCTTCGCTCCCGGCAGCAGCAGATCCAGGAGCAGTTCCTCGGTACGCTTCTCGGCCTCTTCGCGTACCCGCTCCTGCTGTTCGGCTTTCACCATCGCAAGACCGGAGGCCATGAGGTCACGAACCATTGATTCCACATCCCGGCCTACGTATCCGACCTCGGTGTATTTGGTCGCCTCAACCTTGAGGAATGGTGCCCCGGTAAGCTTGGACAGGCGCCGCGCGATTTCGGTCTTCCCGACCCCGGTTGGACCGATCATAATGATATTCTTGGGAGAGACCTCGTCGCGAAGCTCATCCGGCAGGCGTCCGCGCCGTACCCGGTTCCGCAGTGCGATTGCAACCGCCTTCTTCGCCTTATGCTGTCCGATTATAAACTTGTCCAGCTCGGCAACCGTCTGTGCCGGTGTCATTTGTTCGATGTCAATCTTCATGAAAGCTCCTCCAGAACAATATTTCCATTGGTATAGATGCAAATTCGCCCTGCAATCTCCAGACTCTGGCGCGCTATCTCGGCTGCGCTCAGTTCGGTATTAGCCAGTAGGGCCAGTGCTGCGGAATAGGCATAATTCCCGCCGGATCCGATTGCAATCGCCCCGTCCTCCGGTTCGATAATATCGCCGGTTCCGGATATCAGCAGGGTGCGTTCACGATCGGATACCAGCAGCAAGGCCTCGAGACGCCGCAGCATGCGGTCCGTCCGCCAGTCCTTGGCCAGCTCCACCGCTGCCCTGGTAAGATCACCCGCGTATTCCTTGACACGACCCTCAAAGCGTTCAAACAGGGTGAATGCATCGGCGGTCGCTCCGGCAAAGCCCACCAGAATCTTGTCGTCGTATATACGGCGTATCTTTCTGGCATTGCCCTTCATGACACTATTTCCCAAGGTTACCTGTCCGTCGGCTGCCATCGCAACCTTTCCGTCACGGATAACCGTAATTACGGTAGTACTTCGTACTTTCATACTTGACTGTCTCCTTCTTCATGATGACGTGAACGTCGATGCCCGTGCGGATGAGCTTCCGCATATACCGATCGCAAGGCACCAAGGCCTACATGGGTATAGATTTGTGTCGCCGACAGCTTGGCATGTCCCAGCATCTCCTGGACCGAGCGGATATCCGCCCCGCCTTCCAGTAAATGGGTGGCAAAGCTGTGCCGAAACTGGTGCGGCGACACATGCTGCTGCAAACCGCTTTCCCGGACTCTTTTGTCTAAAATGGCGGCTGCGCCGCGAACAGTCAACCTGCCGCCCTTCTGATTTATAATCAATGCCATCTGATTCGTCCTCCCGAGCCGCACCAGGCGCTCTCTCCTCATGCCAATGTAGGTATGCACCGCAGATGCAGCCGGTCTGCCGAAAAATACCACCCGGTCCTTTCCGCCCTTTCCTCGTACCTGCAGTGTCCCCTTGGGGATATTCAGATGGCTTATATTGGCTTGCAGGAGTTCACTTATCCGGCAGCCGGCGGAGTACAACACCTCCAGCAAGGCCCGGTCACGAACCGAAGCAAAATCTTCCCCGGATATGTTCAGCAACCGGGAAATATCCTCAGGCTGCAGCACCTGCGGCAGGGGTTTCTCCAGTTTGGCAGAGCGCAGTCCGTCCGTCGGATTATGGCTGTAGCCGCATTCACGAACCAGATATCTGAACAGGGAACGAACGCTGGAAAGGCGCCGGTTCACGCTGCGGGCGGAGATCCCTCCTTTTCGTGAGGATACAATCCAGGAACGAATCTCCTCCCTTTCTACCTCATTCAACTCCAGTTGCCGGTTCTGGATATGCGACAGAAAGCCTTCCAGATCCCGCCGGTATGCGCAAATGGTAGCCGGACTGAGATGCCGGATCTGTGCCTGATACTCCAGAAATCTGGTTATAATTTCAGTATTCATCCGGTATCTCCTGCAGACGGGCGGGTGCAAGCTCATCGGCATCCGCAAGCACCCCGGCCCCGTCCAGCACCAGCTCACGACAGCCGTCTCCGAGCACGCTTTCATACCCGGCCTTATGCACCATTACCTCGCGCCCGCCGATTGCATAATCCGCCGTGATTAAGGCACCGCTTCCACGCGGGGCTTCAACCACTATTGTGAGGGCGGATAG
>CAZANF010000357.1:0-2178 GCA_964486425.1 uncultured Spirochaeta sp.
CTCTTTATCCGAACCCTCACCCTCGATATCGATAATTATGGAGAGGATCCTTTCGGATTTGAACACATCAATAAGGGCCGGAAGAAACAATTTCTCCGAATCAAGCAGAGGAAACCTCATGCGCAGATGCGCTGTAGACACGAATAGAACTCGGGAAAATACTGTTGGTTTGTCAGGATTGGGTCGTACAAGCTTTTTGATGATGTTAAGGAACTCTTCCGGAGTGATGCATCCGGGTCTGAAGCCGGCGATTACAGCCTTACTGCAGGAAGGGTTACGACCTGAAAGGTCCTTTACCTTGAAACAGGTTCTGCGGAAGAAAACCTTTTTGCCGCTGTTGATATGTGTTCCGCACAGATCTTTCAACTCACAATTTTTTTTATCATCTATGCATTGCTCTGAGGGATCCCCGAGCCATTGAGAGTTATCCAGGCTCACCACATTATCCGGCAGTGCCATATCAGTAAGAAGTTCTGTGTTTTCGGCTATCGCAGTTCTTGCTAGATTGATGTTGCTTTCCTCATCCAGCAGAATGATCAGTACGTCCTTGGCTTTCTTCTCGGAATATTCTTCTTCATTTGGTTGAGGACTCCACATGCCGCCTAAAAGAATATTGATACCCAACGGCAGCTTATGAGAGCCTTTCAATCCTCTGATTACCACAGTCGCATCGGGGGGCATCGACATACCGACTTTTTCGGAGGGCATTTTATCCCCGCTGAAAATCGCATCCAAATGAGTTATTCCTGTTCCGACGTATTTGTCCGTTCCGAAGGACTCAAATGCCTCCCGTGCACCCGAGAGATAGCTGTGAATAGACGGGAACACTATAATGCCACTCTTGTCATTAAATACATTAGACAAGGCATGGTTGGGGCTGCAGATCTTGTAAATGTGTTCCCCGTAGGTCTGGGCACCGAAGTGCTTCTTCTTGATTTTCAGAGACCATGTCCGGTAATCCTGACGGTATATCTCCGAGAGCTGTATTACTGAATCCGCCAGAAATTCACAATCAGCAATGTACTGACGCATCTCTTCGGTTGCCTCGGTTCCGTAATCTTCCAACAGGAAGAAGACAAGCCGGTCCGCTTTGCGATGCGGTAGAAAAATATCATGGAGAATATCTCTGACCGAATCCCGCCCCACGACCTGCCTAAATTTGCGATATTTGGTCAGAAGCGAAATATTGAGCGAATCAAAAAAAATAACATCCACACCCTCGAAATTATCCTTTATGAATCTTTCATCAGTCATATATCTTTCATAATTCCTTCCGAGGTCGTCGACGATTTTTATTTTGCCGCTGTTTTCGGCAGCTGTAAAAGCTTTTTTGTTGGCTTCCAGAAGCTCATGTGACAGCTGTGCTTCTAAATTCTCGAGATCCCGCTGGATTTCCGCTCTATTAACATCTATGGTTCCTCTCGCCAGCGCCTCCCTCTTTTTCCTTATTTTGACTGACAGTCGATCGCTCAGAGGAGTTCTATGCTCAAAAAAGCGGAAAGACGCCGCAGTTTCGCGTATGACCGCTTTGGAGGAATCCGTATGGCAGTAAACACAGGATACATCGTGTTTCGATTGAGAAAAACCCGCCATCATCTGTGTCGCCAATACAGTTTTACCTGTTCCCGGTGCACCCTTGATCACAAAGACTCTTGGTATGACTGCTTCTCCTTTGGGCAGGATAAACCCTTTTTCGCGATTCGCTTTACCGGGAAAAAGAAGCTGGTCAAGTCCCATGACGTGCAGAGGACAAACCCGTTCTCCGGAATTCTTGGGAGTACTTTTTTTCGGTGCGGGTTTCACCATGAAAACCCCGTACACACGCACTGTCGCTTCATCAGTTATGTTAACGAAAGCAAACACTCCCGGTCCCAGATACCTCGTTCCATGCTCGTTGAGAATGCTCACCCGGCAGGTCTCATCGACCCTCAAGGCCTCGCCTTTAATTTCATCCGTTAATCTATTCTCCGCCAGACCCTCGTTCTCCTCACTACTCTCCGACAATTCCAATTTTCCGTAAATATAGTCACACTCACCTGATTTGTTCTTCTCCAGAAGAATATTATACGCGTCCTGGTCGGCGAGCTTCCACTTGATCTGCTGTCCGCAATCTGTTTCTTGAGTGCGGCTCGTTTCAAAAGTGTTCGCCGCATTCATTCTCACGGTACTGGTGCGGGA
>CAZANF010000358.1:0-2157 GCA_964486425.1 uncultured Spirochaeta sp.
AGTGAGCACAACCTCAGCATGCAGGTTCTCGTACGGTATCACAAAGCGTCCGTCCATTCCGGCGGCCCGGGAGGGTACCGGCGCGCGCATCTCAACGGTAAAACCTTCCTGGGCCTCATTGTGCCCGAGGAGTGCAAGCGAACAACCGCCCAGCACAACGCTCACAATAATGGTTCCGACTATTTTTAATGTCCACTTCATACAGCTTCCCCCTAATTCCTTAGCGAATTACTAGTAAATATAACGCAGTGCTGTACAGATATCAAAGTTTGCAGGCAATATGCTCGGGGCCGAGGCGCAACTTGGTGTTCACAGTCCGAAAAAACCGATCGACGGTATACCTATGCCGAGTACCGGCAATGGCCGCAGGATGAACGCTGGGAGATTATCCATGGCGAGGTCTGGAGCATGAGCCCGGCACCCAGCCGGCGGCATCAGGCGGTCGTTACCGAGATCCGGCCGGCAGTATCCAGTCGTTTGTGCTGGATGAGAAAGGCTGCTACAGCGAGCCGAACGTGCTGGTCGGCGGCGGGTAGCTGGCCGGCCGCGTTCTGGAGGGTTTCTCGCTGAATGTGGCAGCCCTGTTTGCCGGGCTGGACGATCAGGGTTGTCCTGGCGATGTCACAAAGTCGAGATAGTCGTCCATCGAAACATGAAGCCGGTAACTCCGCAATTGCAGGATCCTCACTACTGGCTCCAAGACGTTGTCGGCACGAAAGGCACGAGAAAACAATGGAATAGTTACTGCCACAGAGGTATGCTAAAAAGAGGGGAATCAGAATGAGTGTTCAGTTTGTAGTTGATTCCGAAGGCCAAAAAACTGGTGTGTTTTTAAGCTATGATGAATATGTTGAGTTACTTGAACTTGCCGAAGATGTTATCAAACGAATAACTTCTGTTTTGAAAAACCTACAGGAGGATACCTTTCCCGCAGGCAGCAGTGTCGACGGTGCTTCTCTTCTCAATACTCCATCGATTCCGGCCTTTATCCCTCTTCGGTAAACATGATTCATACCACAGATCAAATTCGCCCCGCGCTGACCTCATCAGCACAGATGCGCCCGCCGCCCAGGCAATACTCACCGGCGTAGAGCACCGCAAACTGCCCCGGGGCTACGCCCTGGTCCCCCCCGGAGAGCCGGACCAGCCCGGTGTCAGGGTCGAAGGTGCAAGAAGTAAGTTCGGGCCCGTGGCGCAGCTTGGTGAGCAGTGGAAAATCAGCGGCGACCACCCCGCCGGTCCTCTCGGCTGCCGCAGCAGCGCCCGCACCTCCGGCCCCAGCGCCATCGGCCGATTCTCCAGCCGCACTCCCCCACCCCCCGGCCGGAAAACCGGCCGACTCCGGCCGCGGCACCGTCCAGCCAAGGTTCTCAATACGAAAGCTGCTGCGCCGGGCCTCTTCGCGATGCTTACTGTGTGATATATACACAATGTTCTGCTCTACATCCTTGCCGACCACGTACCACGGCCCGTTACCCAGCCCGATCCCCTGACGCTGCCCGATGGTGAAGTACCAGTAGCCCTTGTGCCGCCCCAGCTCCTTGCCGGTCTCACGCTCCACAATGGCTCCGTCCTGCTCGCCCAGGTAGTGCCCGACAAACTCGGGGTAGCGGATCTTGCCGAGAAAGCAGATCCCCTGGCTGTCCTTACGGTCCTTGGTGGGAAGATCAAACTCCTGCGCCAGCTCACGGACCCGGGCCTTGGTATACTCGCCCAGCGGAAACAGGATCTTCTGCAGCTGCTCCTGCGAGAGATGGCTCAGAAAGTAGCTCTGGTCCTTGACCGGATCCGGCGCACGGCGCAGCAGACAGAGTGATTGGGTACCCCCCGAATCTATTTCGTGCGCGGGGGCCGGCAACGACTCGGAAGCCAGAAACGGCGGCAGCGGGCTGCCGGGCTCCAGGCGGTCGATGCGGGCGTAGTGGCCGGTGGCAACGTAGTCGTAGTCCTCCTGCAGCTGATCCCAGAAGGCGCCGAACTTGATGCGCTGGTTGCAGAAGATGTCGGGGCTCGGGGTGCGCCCGGCGCGCAGATCGGCAATGGCATAGGAGACTACGCGGTCGTAGTACTGCTACTGTAGGGCCTGCCCCTTCAGCGGAACCCCGGCCTTCACGCAGCCCGCCCTTGCCTACTTCATACACTCCATCCCGGTGCCGG
>CAZANF010000359.1:0-2154 GCA_964486425.1 uncultured Spirochaeta sp.
CGGTATTCGGCAGGCTTTCACCGGACAGCATGTATTTTCCCGCGATCCGCCCCTCGATCAATGCCGAGGGGTAGGCCAGGATATCCACTGTTGATGCATCGGGAACAAATATACTTCTCCATTTTTGCGGCATATGATCTCCTATCGTACTGAACTCTCGGAACGCAGGAAATCATCAACCTCATCGAAGAAGATTTCCTGGATTTCCTCACGCGGGCGTGGTGTAATCAGGCTGACGATAATGAACACAACAAGGTTAAGCAGCAATGTCGGGATTACCGGATGCAGATTGAACAGTAAAAAGCGTCCGCCGTCGGGGCTGGTAATGAGCAGTCCCAGTACCAGATAGATTACTCCTGCAGCTGTACCGGCCACAGCACCCTGTTTATTCGCTTGCCGCCACAGCAGTCCTCCGACAAGCGCGGGAGCCCATTGTGCGAACCCCGGCACACTCACATCCGTGAGATACAATGCCATGGCCTGGTCGCCGATACCAAACTGCACTGCCAACGTAACACTCAGGCTAAGGATAACAATCCCAAGCACTGCATACCGTGCCGATGCCGTCACCTGCTGATCCGTTGCATTCGGTTTGAATACCCCCTGGACGAGATCCCGGGCTACTATGATGCTGGTGGTCATCAGCTGCACTGCTGCGGTACTGACTGCAGCAGCGATAACTCCCATAAGCACAAATACGGCGAACCAGCGCGGCAGTACCTGCTGAATTACGCTCTGTACCACCTGATCGGCTTGCCCCGGATCGGTTATTCCCGGCATTACAGCCGGAGCAATAAGGGACCCCCATATAAAAGGGATTATGTAGAAGAACAACCCCCCGAAGGTAAAGATCAGCAGCGGCAGCCATTTGAACAGATTCTTGTCGCGTGCAGTCATCCCTCCAATTACGACATGCGGCCAGCTGAAGGCGAGCAGTCCGACAACAAAGGTTCCGATCATCAGTACGCTGGTATATTCTCCCATTGGTCCCGGAGTACTGAGCTTTTCGGGAGCCTCAGCCAGAACCGTCTGCGCCGCTTCTGCCAGCCCGCCATCCGGGAATACCCGCATAACAACCCAGAAAAGGGAGCCCAGCAGGGCGGTCACGTATACCACTCCCAAGAAGATATTTACCCATGCGACAATGCGCATTCCCCCGAGGATAACCAGAACCAGCAGCAGTACAACGGTATAGGCAGCTCCGAACCACAGCGGCATCCCGGTCAAGGCCTCAAATCCGCGTCCTACTCCCAGCGGCTGAATGCCGACATAGGGTATAATGAAAGCCAGCATAGTTACCGACAGGATTACCCGCAGCGATTTCGACTCGTAGCGTTCGGCGAGTACCTCTATCGGGGAGAGGAAACGGTTCAGTTTGGACAAGGCCCACAGCTTTGGTCCCAGAAACATGTAGAGCGCGGCGAACCCGGCAACGGAGCCCCAGATGAAAAAGACATACCCGGGGCCGTGCAGATACAGTACGCCCGGAAATCCATAGAAGGTCCAGCTGGATGAAATGGCGAACAGCACAAAGAAGAACATCACCACCACACCAATTGATCTGCCGGCCAGCATATAGTCTTCAGCGGTTTTTGCAGAAACCTTGTAGCCGTATGCAGCCATGCCGATGATAATCATTCCGAATATTGCCAGTGCAATAATATCAATCATTGTAATTACTCCTTTTGGATCCTGCGCTTACCGGTATGGCCAGTAGCGGAAGAAATACACCAGATAGGCGATCAGCCACACCAGCACAAATGCAACACCGATTATCAACGGCATGGTCATCCACCCGAACAGCAGTACAGGATCTTCTCCCGGGGGTGTTTCGGTAATCCCTTGCGCTACCAGTACGGACATCACAATTATGGATGCCAGCAGAATCAGCAAAAACAACCTTCCAGGCCAGTGACCTGCTATCTCTCGCATAGTTTCCTCCTATAAAAAGTCAACTCCTGTATCAGAGCAATTATCGGTTGATAACCGATAACAGTATCAATCACAGTATGTCGGTCGGTGACCGATGTCAAGTTTTTTCTTCAGAGATGCTTGCAAGAAACCCCGACCAGACAGATACTGTATGTATGACCGTAGCAAAAATGATGACCCGCAATCCGTACACCGTCGACTGGAATACCCCGGTAACCGATG
>CAZANF010000360.1:0-2104 GCA_964486425.1 uncultured Spirochaeta sp.
GTCAGAGGCGGCAAAGCTTTTACACACGAAATTCCCGAGCTACAGGAACTGGATTGCGAAAATCAAGTTTTCCGAGGTATTGAGAAACAGTTACGCACGAATCTTTTCTGTGCTTCTTTAAATGATGACCGGATATTCGATCCCTGGATCGTTGTTAAGGCAGTGCACAATTGCGCTGGCTGGGGCATTTCCGGGGCTCGTGAATCAGCGGGCGATGATCTCACCTCCTGGAAGGTTGATTATCCGTTGAAAAAACCTGAGGACCTAGAAAAGTTACGCTTTCCCTGGCATGAAATCAATGAAGAAGAAACGCAGCAACAGCATGAAGAGGTCATGGCTGCTGTCGGCGACATTATTGATGTTGCGGTAGACAGGGCGCCCCCTTATCGTAGTTTTGCCGGCGATATTTCCACTTCCCTGCATTATCTGCGAGGTATTGAGAATTTTATGATGGATATGATGGATAACCCCGAGTGGCTCCATCGTTTGGCAGCATTCCTAAGGGATGGTATTCTCGCTACCCATGAGCAGGCGGAAGAGGCTGGTGACTGGACTCTCATTGATCATACTAATCAGGCGGTGGAATATGCCCAGGAACTTTCCGATCCGTCTCCTGACCCAACCCCTGTGCGTCGGCAGGACCTCTGGTATTTTGCCGCAGCCCAGGAATTCGCAGGCGTAGGACCTCAAATGCATGATGAATTTCTGTTACAATATCAATTACCGATTATCTCCAAATTCGGACTGGTGGCGTACGGATGCTGCGAAGATTTAACCAACAAAATCGACATGCTCCGCCAGATTCCGAACCTGCGAAGAATTGCGGTAACGCCTTGGGCTGATGTGAGGAAATGTGCTGAGCAGATCGGTACAGACTACGTTATCTCCTGGCGACCGAGCCCGACGGATATGGTATGTGCTGAATTTAAACCTCAACGGATTCGCTCCATCACCCAGGAAGCTTTGGAGGACTGTCGCGGACTGCACGTGGATATAACGCTGAAAGACATCCAAACCGTCCGCAATGAACCGGAACGTCTCAAGGAATGGGTGAGCATTACTAAAGATGTGGCTCAATCATTTTAATCCCGGTATAGAGCTGTCACCGCTATGCTCAAAAAGTTGGTATCGAGTAGCAAGTGGTAATCACAAATAAACAACTTTCCGACTATTAAAAAGACTGATTTTAATTGAAGATGTTTACCTTATTGAAAGGATAATTCAATGGACACCAAATTATTGAGAGAAGCGCGCAATACCGCTAAGACTCTGACACAACGGGTTCACCTGCAGATTCCATCGATACTGGGAAGGGATGAGGAATTTTCTCTGAAAATCAGTGTAAGAGGCTGTGATGGACTGCCGATTTACGATTTTTCCGAACCGATAGTCTTCAGTAATTCCAGCGGCTTGGAAGGATTGCCCGAAAAAGTAATGCTTCCGCCGGGCGAAAGTACAGTCAGTGTGGAGGGATTAAAGGCGGTAGGTCCGAACATGCTGGTAATCCGCGGAGAAATTGAAACTCCTCCCACGGTTCCAAAGAAGGCGTGTGTCGTCTCGAATCCGGCCTGGGTTTTTGCAGATCCGACGTACCGTATTTACTGGGGTGATATCCACGTTCATACCCGTTACTCCAATTGTAATGCGTGGCGTTGCCTCGACCCGGAATGGTGCTATTACTACGCTCGCGAGATTTCCCTTCTTGACTTTGCGGCTCCCGCCGATCATCTTCGCGGTATAGCCGCGGAGTCGGGCCGCTGGCCGCGCCTTCAGCAATTGGCACAGGAATTCAATTCTCCAGGTGAATTCGTGACTTTTCTTGCCTACGAGAGTTCCCATGCTAGCGGCTACGGTGGTGATAACAATGTCTATTTTCTCGATGACGACGCGCCGTACTTTTGGCTTGATGGGAAAGGCTTGGAGGGGACAAAGCCAGCGGTTCCGCTGGAGGAACTGTGGAAACAGATGGATGCGAGTGGCAAGCGTTATTTCACGGTCCCGCATCACAATGGGCGGGCCGGGAAATACAGAACCTGGAACGAAGCATATTATGATCCCGACCGGGAGCCGTTATTCGAAATATATTCGAGCTGGGGATCATCGG
>CAZANF010000361.1:0-2027 GCA_964486425.1 uncultured Spirochaeta sp.
CCGAAGGAACATCTCCCTGCCCGCCAAAAAGCCTGTCGATTATCGAAAAGGTAATCGAAGGGTCGATTTCCATAATAGCTGATCCCTTAAGCGGATCCATATTAATTACTGCAAGGGTCGTTGGATTGGGGATAGAGCGAATGAATTCCTCATAGGTAAGCTGATCAACCGAAGCGACATGTACCTGAACCATACTTCGCAGCTGAGCCGACAGTGATGTCGTAGAAAGCCGCGCAAAGGTTTCATGCATAATTGAGACCGTACGAATCTGTTCCTTACTGAATTTATCGGGCCGCTTGAAGTCGTAAATCTTGATTTTACGCTGATCAGTCGGCTGTCGAATCTCTTCGGTCTCGATATCTCCGGATGAGATCGCTGTCAACAGCTGATCTATCTCATCCTGAGACAATACTTCGGTCATGTACGCTTACCTCCACCTGTAAAATCTATACACATAGTCACATTGTCGGACAAAAACGCATTCAATAAAACCCTTATCGTGGATTACGCTCAGAAATCGACAACCTCAAAGCGATCAAATGCCAGTTCCCGAATCGGGTCACCCGGCATCGCGTCGTTAATAAGGCGGCGAAGCTCGTCCTTGATGATCTGCTCATTCTCCGGCCGCAATTCTCTGGATGTCTTGCTGCCGAAAAAGTTCCTGATTAAATCACGCAGCTGCGGCCGGCGGGCCAGGATCTCGGATTGAATCTGGGTAGCCCCTTCTTCAAACCCCAGTATCACCTCAATAATAACGGTCGAAGGGGTTGAATCAGCTGTACGGGTACGAATCTCGCCAACATCGGATGACCAGGCTCGTCGCGGGGGTGCGCTGCGATAAGCTTCGCTGGTCATGAGACCTGTTTCCTGTTGCCGTCCCTCAAACAGGAGATTAACGGTTAATACTACCACCGTCACAATAAAGACAATCACACCGAGTGCAATAGCCACCCATTTCAGGATTTGTACCAGAATATTTGGAAGGACCCCTCCCCTTTTCGCCCCGGCATCCTCAGATGACATCTCTTCTTCAGCATCAAACATGTCGTCGGACATACACCCTCCCCGTATAAATGTAGCAGAGAAAATTCAACTTGACCAGACCCTGATCTCGACAGCCTATAAATGCCCGTCAGACAGAATAACTACATCGACGCGTCTGTTATAGGCTCGACCCTCTGGAGTCTCGTTGGTTGCAAGCGGCCTGTTGTCACCCATTCCCTGAATCTGGAATTGATCCTCCAGATTCGGATCCGCGTAGCCCATGATCGCCCAGAAAATACTGAGTGAACGCGCTACCGATAATTCCCAGTTGCTGTTCCAGACCTCGGGATTGGTCGGTGTGCTGTCGGTATGCCCTTCCAGTCGAAAATGACGATCGGCTACTATATCTGACGACAGCAATCTGGCCAGTCTCTGCAGAATGTCCCGTGTTTCCTCATAGCGGACCTCGGCACTTGCCTCATCAAAAAAGGCATCCGATGCCAGGGTTATTATTAAACCGCGCTCATCCTCAGTCACCCTTACCTGCTGTGTGCGGATTTCCGGCTCAAACATAGATACCGCCGTGCGCCTGGCACGATCCAGTGCGCGGCCGCGGTCCATCGAAGGCAAAGCCATTACGGTATTCCCCAACTCCACCAGCTGGCCCTGCTGCAGGGTATTACCCCCGTCAAAGGAGGCGACACCGGAGAATGCCGACAGAATCAGCTGGAGCTCATATCCGTCTACTGTAGCAGTGGTCAGTATCATTACAAAGAAAGTCAGCAGCAAGGTAACCATGTCACCGTAAGTGAGCATGTATTCCGGTGCACCGCTTTCTTCCTTTTTCTTTTTTTTGGGTCTCAGGGCCATATGAGCCTCCGTGCAGCGTCAGCGCAGTCGTCGCTTAATCGCGTACACTCTCCTGTCTTATTGCTTCCCGTTGTTTCGGCGGCAGAAAGGAAACCAGTTTTTCCAGCAGAATACGCGGGTTATCACCGGACTGAATGGATATCACTCCTTCTAATATCATCTGCTTGATTAAT
>CAZANF010000362.1:0-1963 GCA_964486425.1 uncultured Spirochaeta sp.
GGCGTGGCCTTCCGGGTGGCCCGGTTCCGACGTTTCATGCGGAGCCAGGTGAATCCCAATGACCCGGTAAGCGGGAACAGTCTTATTCAGCTTGCCGGCCAATATTCCACATATGTGGAAAACGGACATCCTGCCCGCATGTAACCGGGTTGCTGTTCACAAGCCTCACCAGCCTCATTTAAAAAAACAGGGCCGCTTTACCTGCGGCCCTGTTTCCTTTTGTAATCGTCTTGTAAACAGAATCATTCAAACTTTATGATTAAGGTACCGACGGATGTAAAAACATTCGGAATATCATCATCAAACATGGTAATTATATCATCATACACGTCTAAAACCTCGGAAACAACCTCATCCCCTTTAGCTCGAGTATCATGCTCCACTCCGGTATATTCGCGGGCGACCTGCTGTGGTGAGGGAGGAGCCTCATTGTCAACGACCCGCGAGCTGTAACCCCGGGGGACACTGCTGCTTCGACCCCGCATATTGGAGAGCTCTACAATCCCCTGAGTAACCGAAAGATTACTGCCGTCAAAGCTGAAACTGGTACCACGTACAGCTGCAGTAGCAACCGGGCTGCGGAGACGAAAGTCCTGACGTCTGGTCTCGGTACGGCGAACATCCGCCTGAATACGGCCGACCTCCAGATACATATCGCTTTCAACTACACCCTCTCGCTCAATAAGCTCCTCTATGGTTAAACGGGACAGGGCTTTAACCTCAAGCACTGCCAAACCAAGCTCAAGAACCGCGGAGCTGTTGAATCCGGTAGAGATTGAGGCCCCTATCGGCAGCTCATACCCCTCTACCAGGGACTGCCAGGCCCCGCTTGATTCACGGAACTCGACGTTGCCGTTAATACTGCGAACTACAGCGGTTACTTCAGTTTGTGCAGGTAGAATTGATGGAAACAGAAGTGCCGCACTTATCATTAGTGCCCATATATATTTTCGTTCGTATTTCATAACTCCCTTCCTCTATCATGTAAGGATTTCTGGCGTGTCAGAATGACAACGACAGCTCCACAGCCGCTCTCCAGCGAAGCGAATTGTCGGTTAACGCTCCACCCGGTAAAAATATACCTCCACCTAATCGCATGCCGAGATCGGATGTCGGCCGCAAGGCCGCACCCGCACCAATCTCGGTTCCCATGTACAAATCCTCATTATCCAGACTAACCTCTTCTATCGGCTGTGCTGTCGGCGCAGACCGGAAAACCGGGATTCCATGAACGCTGAGCAGGAACTCCTGCAGCCATATCGGCTGTCCGGTTCCGAACGGCTTTACAGAACCCTGCAGCCTTCCCCCAAAGGTCCCTCCGACTGCTACCGGCAGTGCCGAGGCTACATTGTGAGTACTAATGGGTTGATACCGGCTTACCGTCAGCGATCCGGCCTGTACAGGATTCTGCTCATTTGCGCTGGAATACCAGCCTCGGAGTCCGAGATTCAAACCAGCTATCTGCGGCTGCACGTACTGCAAACCTGCCCGGCCATGATAACCCAGCAAAAAATCCGTGCTCCCGGCTTCGGCGGATTGTGCAAACATGGCACTTCCGGTCATGTCAATGCTGAATCCACCGCCGATTATCTGATTCATCTGCAGTGTTATATATTGACTGTTCCAGGCAACATCGCTGTCGGGACGTATTTCAAACTGACTGATCCCCTCCAGTACAGGAGTAAAGCCCGGCAGAATGTTCGGAAGCCGCAGCCCGACACCGGAAACTACCCGCGGGCTGCCGAATATTTCATCGCGATTATCTGTATCCAGGGATGACAGAAAGATTGTAGAACGGTGTCCCGCAATCAGGGCTGTTGTACCGGCGAACACACGGATATCCGCTGGACCGAGGCTGATTGTCGCTCCGGCCCCGTCCTGCGAATGATTAAACACGGTTCCGCCCCAGTCACGCAGTGTAAACCGACCGGCACGGATTGCTGCTGCTGCGGCATCCCCCTCC
>CAZANF010000363.1:0-1956 GCA_964486425.1 uncultured Spirochaeta sp.
TGATTTACAGGTTTGTATGCTGCCAATATTATACTTAATCGTGAGGTTATAAAACTTTTGGTATCGCCAGTGACAACAGCGCTATAATAAATGAGATAAAGAGGAATGGATTATGGGATGGATAATCATTATCGCAGTTGTGCTTATCATAGTTTTAGTGGCAGTGAAGAGTCATAACGCCGGTATCGTACGCCAAGAAGAGAAACAGGAAACGTATCTCATCGACGACCAGGATCCGAATAATCCCATGTATGAGGAGATGCAGGAGGAGTTCTTCGACGAGTTTGAGAAGTGAGCTGAGCATCGGACTTTCTGAGGGTGGTTTACGCTTGGGTAGTGACTGCTTTTCTACTCCGGTATATTGAAATTCGTCGAGTCAAAGCGGTCGCTGCCGAGCCAGATATCAATTTTTATACCGTCGTCAGTTCTGGAGACCTCTCCGTGTTTGACCTGCATGCCAACCAGGTCAAGCCGGGCTCCGCTGAACAGATCATGACCGGTCATGCTGCCGTAATATCCTGCCAGCTCCGGACGCTTTTTCCGGGAGAGGGCCTGCGAAATTTCCTCAATTTCAACATCGGAATGCGGATTATCGTCAAAGACACTTAGGTGCAGCCCATCAGGTTCCTGATGCAGGGATAAAACCATCCGCCTTGGATTCCCCTCCAGTATAAAATTCGACAATTCGCCGATCAGCTGCAGTAGAAATTCTTTTCTCTTCATAATACTCATTCTCCGCCAGTTCTGGGTTTTTTATCTACCATTTTTTCATAAGGATCAGGCCGTGTGTTACGGAACCACTCGATAACGGAGAACACCAGAGCTGCCGTGAGGCCTCCTGCGAATCCGTTATTGTATAAATCGATTCCGCCGTGCCAGGCACCTGTCCGTTCTACCATCACCAGATGGAGAAAACCTGCAATGATTCCAACTACGGGTCCGACTTCCCCTGCCAGCGGTGCCAGTGTCGTAACGAACAATGCAGCAAGCAGCGGTCCGGGGTCAGAAAGCGGCTTTCCAAATAACAGGCAGCTGCTGACCACAACGGCCATGACCGGACTACAGTTACGCACGTCCTTGCCGAACACGCCGAAGCCCATTACGGTGAACATCCCCCCAAGCACCGGTCCATTGAAATCCCCGCCGACTGCCCAGACATACAACCACGTAAGCAGGCCGAGCAGCCCGGTATTGAAAAGGGCTCCTCCGTTAGAAACCCTGTCCATGAAGTCTGAGGGCAGTCGTCCCGACATGTGCTGAATGTTCAGAAAATCCTTCAGTACTGCCCACTTATCCAGGAAGAACCCAAAGAGAAGCAGATAACATGATATGAGAGGAATCAGCCAGATCAACAGGGGTACCGGTTCTGAGAGCCAGATGATATCTATTGCAAGAGTGCCTCCTGCCGCTTTCAGCACAGATGCGGCAAAAAGGCCGATAAATCCGCAAGTCAGTCCCATGTTATATAAATTATAACCCTGGTGCAGATGCAGCATTGCCATAGCCGCCGGAGGAAGCAGGATCCCCGCGATTATTCCCACAGTTGTTCCAGTAAGCAGCCTGAGGATGATGTACGCTGCTGACCCAGCTGACCCGGCGGCAGCCTGCGCAATACCAGTGGAAAACAGTCCCATTTCTACAACCATGTAGCTGCTCAGAGGTCCCAGCGCCGTGCCGAAAAGCGCTATGAGAATGTATTCCTGAAATGTTTTTCCCGCTATTCTCGAAGCTATAAACACTCCGATGATGATGGGCAGAATGTTCAGCGGCGTCTTGCCGAAGAGCCCGAACCCGAACAGGGTGAAAAAAGCTGCTATCGTCGGGCCGGACAGCCTGACTCCTCCTACTGCTCGGGTCAGCAGCAGCGATATCGCGGCAACAGCTGATGCGTTCAGCAGTGCCCCTCCGGCCCCGCCGAGCGCAGTAAAATCCTGAATAAGACGTGCCGGCTGCCGC
>CAZANF010000364.1:0-1933 GCA_964486425.1 uncultured Spirochaeta sp.
GGAGGGAGACTACCCGGTTTTGCGTTATGCGCTCGATGTCGCCGACATTGCCCATTATACAATCTCCAATGCATTAATTTCCTGTTCGAGCTCAGATAAGCCGGTGATGATTTTGGCCCACTCGGGCGGCGGACGGAAGAACATCACCTGCATGCTACGGTAGTCTGAAAAAAGTTGCCGCTGATGCTCATCTGACGGAACCAGCTTAAAGGTGCCCGGAACGGCTTTTTCATATTTTGCCCATGGACAGCGATAAAATCGCTGTTTGAATGCGGCAACACTAGTCAGTAGATTCAGATTCGAAAGCGCACTCTGTTTTACGGGACTGTTCATCATCTGGAACAAATCATAATAGTGGCGGGAATAGTGCTTCGGCATGATATCAGATCTATGCGCCTGTTGGTGTAGTATTGTTGCCTTCTCCCAGAATGTCCGTTCTGCTGTAATGGCATTCACCGGGCAACGTGGATCGTCAAATACCGTACCGTGTATCTCTGCCGCGTATGGTACTATATCTGACCATTCAGCCGGTTCTTTCAATGCCAGCGGCCCGATTTCCAGCCGAATTTCCGGTCGAAGAGCCTCATGAGCAAATGCATGCGGATACTCAATGCGCACAACATGTGGTTCATCCATTGGGATGATCGGTACCATTTCCGGTACCGTGGCAAACAGCGTCTGCAAAACAGGCATCAATGTGTCGCGAATGTAATCGGCTGCCCGATCATTGAATTTCGCATTGAATGTATTCTGCTTGGTATTTGATGGCTGCTCCTCCCAGGGATCCTGTTCACCCGGGCCGTAGCCCAGAAGTTCCCAGTCAAGAATCAGGTCTATATCTTCCGAGAATCGGTGAATGAGATTATGAACTTTTGACAGTTAGGTACCACCCTTGAAGATCAATTTCTCGCTCAGGTCATTACTTGTGAACAGTTTCTTCAGTGCCCAGCAAACCCAGAAATCTTTTTCCACAATGGCGGGATTGATACCGCCCATTTCACGGGCAGTATCTTCGAACAGCTCGCTGCGCTGCTGATCAGTTAAAGCAGCGACTTTATCCATTCTCATCCTCCCGGCAGATTTTCTTAATCGTCGCATAAACCCAGGCGGTCACCCTCTGGGTCTCCTTCAGCACGGCCCTGCGCTTTTCTGCGGGGAGCCATTCTCGGATCTGACGAATGATCTTCTCATCGGTTTGTTTTTCACCCAGCTCTTTGAGCCCCTGAACAATGATCTGACTCTCCGGATGCTTCAGGCCGGATTCCTTTAGGGCGATCTTTTTAAACTCGATGGACGTCTTGTCAATCGTATAGCTGCGATTCGGTCCGTCCGAGTGAAACAGATAGCGTCCCGGAACCTGCGTGGAGATACCCATAAGGTTAAGGGCGGTAATGCCGCTGGGTTGAATACGCCAGTTGAACTTGCGGGACAATGCCTCTGCAACCTTCATGATATCCGGGCCAAGTTCTTTCTGCAGGAGATCGCTGTAGCGGGGATAGTCATACAGGCCACGGCCAAGGCGGCGAATGGGGCCATTTTTTGCCATGGTTTTAAGGGCGGTATCGATACTGTCACGGTTGGAAATATCAGCAAAGTCAGTCTGAGTAAATACCCAACCCCTTCCTTTGCCGTATATCCTCGCAATTACTTTGTCTTTAATGCTTTGCATAACTACAATCTACTATATTTTTCCGAAAAAAGTATATTTATTTCGGAAATTTTGGTTCGTACCAGCCTCGTTTCCACCGTAACTTCGCCAGGCTCTGTCACGAGGCGAATTTTGTATGTTAAGAGTTCCTGCATCATATTTTATAAACCGCCCTGTACCAATCAATCCACTTGTTCAGTTCTGTATCATTCACTTTCTGAGCAGCATCTACAACATCTTTTGACGTAAACACCGAGAATTTCGGATTATCTGCCGTGAGTTCTT
>CAZANF010000365.1:0-1906 GCA_964486425.1 uncultured Spirochaeta sp.
ATCCGGATCGACCGGAAAGCCGAAAGGTGTTGTGCATACCCACAAAAGTATTATTGAAAACATCCGGGTAGAGGCTGAAAAATTTTACTTTCGCCAGGGAAGCCGCGCATTGTTGCATTTTCCGATCAATCACGTTGCAGCCGACGTGGAAATCGGTTTTGCAGGCATACTGGCAGGAGGATGCCTGGTCTGCATGGACCGGTTCGACCCGGTCGAATCCCTGAAAGTGGTGGAGAGGGAAAAGATCAATGTGCTGGGGCAGGTTCCTGTCATGTTTCTGCTGCAGTTTCAGCAGCAGGCTTTCTGGGAAGCAGATATGAGCCATATCGAGTTGTTTGCCTGGGCGGGATCAGCGGCTCCGGACCTAATGGTAAAGATTCTCTCCGGTATAGCACAGAAGACCGGTGCAAAGCTCATCACCGGCTATGGCAGCACGGAAACCTGCGGTTTCGTCACGTATACCGATAAGGGTGATGACATGGATACTCTCCTGCACACCGCAGGTAAAATCGCCCCGCCGTTTGAACTTAAAATCGTAGACAGCGACAGATTGGAGGCTGCTGACGGTCAGATCGGGGAGATAGCGGTCCGGGGCCCCTTCATGTTTTCCCGCTACTGGAACATGCCGGAAGAAACCGCTCGCGTACTGGATGAAAACGGCTGGTATTACACCACCGATCTTGCCTACAGGGACGAGCGCGGGTATATCCATATTACGGGCAGGAACTCCGAAATGTTCAAAAGCGGCGGGGAAAATGTTTATCCGAGAGAGGTGGAGGAGGTTATCGAGCTGGATGAATCGGTTTTGTTTGCTGCGGTGATTGCGGTACCCGATGAGATGTATCAGGAAGTCGGATGGGCATGGATAATGCTCCAACCCGGCAAGGAAACGACCGAATCTGCCCTTGAAGATCTGTGCCGCCAGAAACTTGCGAACTACAAGGTACCAAAGCGGTTCTTCATCCGCGGGAATCTGCCCCTTTTGGCAAATGGTAAAATAGACAAGGCCGCACTGCGTGAAGAAGCAAATAAGATCCTGGATGAGCAATGATATCGGAGATTGTATCTTGGAACTAAGTACTCGATTTGTCAGGACAACCCTGCGAAGCCGGACCACAACCGTTAATTGGCGCCACACCATGAATTATGCAGCGGCAGTGGGGGACAATAATCCGGTCTATTTTGATGACACCCGGGAAAAAGGCATCGTCGCCCCGCCCATGTTCTGTGTGGCGCTCACCTGGCCCATATCGGAGAGATTGGGTGAATACATTGAATCCGATGCCTTCCCGGAAGAGATCATCCCTACCCAGGTTCACTACACGGAGCACATACGGATCCATCGCCTCGTCATGCCCGAGGACCGGCTGACCATAAGCGGACAGATTGCGATGATTCAGCCGCATCGTGCAGGCACTCACGTGGTTATCCGTTTTGATGCCCAAGATAAACATGGTCTTCCGGTATTCACCGAGCATATCGGCGGTCTTATGCGGGGCGTTCGGTGTACAGGAGAAGCTGCAGGTTTTGAAAATGTGCCTGAAGTTCCCCGGCACGAAACGGCATCTGATGATTGGGGTTGGATTCAGGAATTAGCTGTTGATCCGCTTTTACCCTATGTCTATGACGGCTGCACCGGCATCTATTTCCCGATACACACATCCATTCGGTTTGCCCGAAGCGTCGGGCTTCCAAATATCCTACTGCAGGGTACCGCCACCCTTGCCCTGGCGGTACGGGAGATCACCAACTATTTTGCCGGCGGGGACCCCGCCAGTATCAGGGCCATTTCCTGCCGGTTTACGGACATGGTCGAACCAGGAATCCGCATTGCAATAAAAGCAGACCCAAAGTCCGTAAACGGTTATGATAACATCTGCTTCGTCGTCATTAACAAAGATGGGAA
>CAZANF010000366.1:0-1896 GCA_964486425.1 uncultured Spirochaeta sp.
GATATGACGCATAGCCGGGAATTCGCGGTTGCAGGCTATAATCCGGATTTCCGGACTCTGCGGCTCCCTGCCCACCTTGGGCATGCCACCTATCAGCTGGCGATTCAGAGCCCCGGCGGCGAGGTCGTCGGGCACAACCTGACTGCAGAGCGTCCGCACTACCGGCTGCATCTGTATGGTGATGCAGTAATTGGGACTCCAGGGGAAACCGCGGCTCTCTATGTTTCTGCAGAACCGATCCATGATTTTAACGGCAGCGGGGTGGTTAGTCTTGGAGCTGCCGATTCGAATCCTGAAAACAGCAGTATTTTTCCAGGTGATGCCGGAACTTTTCCCGTAGATATGAACACCGATACCAGAATCGAGTTCCTGATTCCCGGCAATATCAAGCCGGGAAGCTACCAGCTGCGTGTGGCGGGTGAATATGGGGAAGCTGTGTCTGTTCCACTAATTGTGCAGTTACCCGATTCGGGATCAGTTGCAGACCAGACACATATCAAGCTTGCCCGTCCGCAAAGCATCTATGCCGGACAGGAGCTGCGCCTGTTCGGCCACCGCCTGCAGCAGATTCGCACGCTGCATATCGGCGGCACCGGGCAATCAATCGCCTCCAGGACTGACGAACGCCTGCTGCTGCATGCCGACAATCGCACGGCATCCGGATACATCACTGCAGTTCTGCAGGACGGCTCAAGTATACAGGGACCCTGGATAGAGATACGACAGCGCGGGTTTGCCCTGCGCGGTCCGGAGGAAATTGTTCTCACTGCCGGGAGTTCTATAGAGGTGGAGTATACACTCACCGGTTATGCTGACGAGATCGCACTGAGATGCGACCTGGCCGGCGGCGTAGATCTGGCCGGCGCGTCCTACCATGCCGGCGGAGCAGGCCCAACCGGCGGAGCAGACCCAGCCAGCTCGCCCGACCCGTCCGCTTCGTCCATCCCGGCCGGTCTTGTCCACGCATCCCTCAGTCCAGATCATGCTGTGCCAAATGCTGTAATCAACTTCAGGCTGCAGGCAGATCAGAAAGCGCAGCCCGGTAGCATACCTTTTACTATCCGTGCGGAAAGCGGCGGATATTCAACCGCCCTGCATGGAAGCATTCAGCTCCTGCCGCAGATGTACATGCCTCGTGATCAGCTGCCGGAAGGAACCGTCGGCCGAAGGTATCGCACACAGATTGAGGTTACAGGAGGAAGCGGCACATCAAGGTACGAGACAGCAGGCGGCAGAATACCTCCCGGGCTTCAGCTGCACACCGACGGTACCATAAGCGGCATACCCCGTGAGTCGGGCCGATATATGTTCGAGATCCTGGTACAGGATGAACAGGAAAATGAACTGCTGCAAACGGTACAGATGACAGTGAAATCCAGCGAATGGTCGGCCCATGACATGGACTCATCCAGATCGCGGTGGAATCCTGTCCCGGTTTCCGGGAGTCCGCATCTGCTGTGGCGCAGCCCGGCAGCCGATCTCAGCGGCATTCGCAGCATGGGAAGCAGAATCGCTGTGTACGGCCCTTCCGGATTGCATGTCTATGACAGGGACGGGGGTGCCCTGCTGTATCATTATCCCGGTGCCGTAGAGGACATGTATGCCGTGGACGGGATTTGGCTGCTGCAGGGTGAGGATCTTCAGGCAGTAGATGCGGCAAGCGGCAGGCTTCGCTGGCATCGTCCCTCGACCCGAATGCTGGTACTGCATAATGGTGAACTGATTGCAGTCGGCGGAAACGCCGGTTCCACCGCCACGGTTCCAGCAGCAATGCGCATACATCCAGGCAGCGGGGAGCTAATCGGCTACATGGCAGGCAGCTGGAGTACAAACGATGCATACCTCTCTGCGGCCGGGCACTCGGCTGAAGCACACTCCATCTGGAGCTGGGGCCGG
>CAZANF010000367.1:0-1880 GCA_964486425.1 uncultured Spirochaeta sp.
ATCCGGTCTTGAATCGGTACAAACCATGCATCGGGTGTGAAGGGTCATCCGTATCAGGAATCCCCAGAAAGTCATAGGTATGGCATCCTGCACGCCGGGCTCGCTGAATCGCCTCTCCCTGCAGCAGATACGCCGGCATAAGGTTTCGCTTGTGACTGGTGGACGCACCGTACATATAGGTCCCTACCCCGTCGTAATACGCAACCACAATCCCTGCCAGGAGATCGCCTTCATGCTCCGCAAAGAGGAGCTCGGCAATTGGGGCATCCCTTCCTGCCGTCTCATTTTCAGCTGCCAGCCGCAGGAAAGACTGGTAGTACTCCCGACTGTGAATTGCAATGCCATCCCGCTCGGCCGTCTCCAGATACATATCATACCAGCGATCCAGCTCATCTATTCCGGCCGTGCGAATCTGCACGCCCTTTTTCTCTGCCAGACGCATATTATAGCGGGTTTTCTTTTTCATTCCGCCGACGATATCATCAAATGACTGTGTCAGATCCAGCAGCACGGTTGCCGGCACCTGTATCTGTATCCCAGGGTGAACAAATCCGGGAATATGCATCCGGGCAGGATCGACCGGCCCATCATCGACGGTTTTGCCGCCTTCATATGATTCATCTGATTGAAAATCGTGCAGTCCGAACGGGAGGTCCAGGCGCAGATACACCGGCAGCGGGCGAATATGCTCGCGGGATGCGTGCCGGATAACGGCCTGAGCTATACTGCGGGTGCGTGTACCTGCCGCCTGGAAATCCGTTATCTGCGGATCGCCTTGAAGCCAGCCTGGTCCCCACGGGATATACCAGAGTTCCCGCCCCAGTATAATTTCCCGCCGACGGATGAGCAGCGGCATACCATCCACCAGCCAGTACAGGGGGTTCCAGCCAAAACAGGATTTAAAGCGGCCCCACCAGCTGCTCTGCCGCAGCGGCAGGTGCATCCGGCTGTCCTCAAGCTTCCTTTGCTGCTGCAGGCTGAGAACAGCCCCGGCATATGCCGTCTCGTCGGTGAAATCTATGTGTATAGCATCCACAGCATCAGACACGATCAGCCGACCGAACCTTCGCGCACAACCCGCGGACGAATTTCCGCACCATTGCAGCGAAGCTCAGCCTCGCCTACCTTCAGCACCCCGTTCTCCACGCGGATCGGCAGTTCAAAAAACTTGTCGATCTTCAGCATCTTCTCGGGTGCTGCGGTGTCCTCGAAACCCTCTACCAGGATCCGTGTACCGGGCTCCGCATCGGGACAGAACACCACATCAACCACATCCTCGCCGCTTTGCGGGTCCTTGCCATCGGCTGCCAGCAGCATACCGTAGCTCTTGACCCCTCGCAGCTTGGCGGCCTTCAGGTTGTTCACCAGGATAATCCGCTGTCCCAGAAGCTCCTCGGGTGTATAGTGGCCCTTCAGACCGCTTACGATTGTTCTCGGTTCTCCGCTGCCGTCGTTCAATTCCTCGATATACAACTTGTCTGCCTCCGGATGCTGCTCCACCTTGACAATCTCGGCCACCCGAAGATCCACTGCCTCCGCAAAACGCTGCTCGAGCGGCAGTTCCGGTTCAGCATTTGCGGCAGCCCGGGAACCGGCCTCAGCGCCGCCGGCTTTGGCTCCGCCGGCCTTCGCATTACCGGCACCAGCGCCGCCGGTCTTGTCCCCGCCGGCCTTCGCCGCATCCGCCGCTGCCCGCTCGCTCTGTGAGCCTGAGAAGCGTACCCGCAGTTCATCTATCAGCTTTGCATCCAGGGTATGAAACAGGATCTGCGGTTCCTTTACCCGGGTTACCATAAGCGGAGACTCCAGGTCCTTCCAGCTTAACCCGGCCAGGCCTAACATCTCGGAGATCTTTAGAGATGCATCCGGAGTAAACGGAG
>CAZANF010000368.1:0-1867 GCA_964486425.1 uncultured Spirochaeta sp.
TGGTGGAGGAGCTGAACAACGGGGTATGGCAGTTGCTGCAGCTGTAGATGCCCGGGGTGTCCGTTCGCCAGTAGGCCCCGGAGAACGGGGGTTCGGTACCGGCTTCCCGGGTAATGTGGTAGGTATGCGGATTGAGAATCCTTTTCCACTCGTCCAGTGATTTGCCCAAGGGTCTTTCCTGTTTATCGGATGTACTCATACATACAATATACGCACAATTTTTCGTATCGTTGAGGGGTCTTGTTGACTCCCGGGTGTTTCATGGGCAATTTACTCATAATATGAAGAGTGATTTCTCCGGTTTTAATTTTGACACAACCTATACCGATCTCCCCCAGCGGTTCTGGGTACGGGTAGAGCCAACCCCGGCGGCTGCGCCCCGCATCATCCTCTGGAATGCCGCCCTGGCGGAGGAGATTGGTCTGGCGAGTGATGTCCTGCAGAGCGGGACTGGTGCCGGGTATTTTTCCGGCAGCAGTCTCCCGCCGGGGGCGGCGTCGATTGCACAGGCGTATGCTGGGCACCAGTACGGGAACTTTACCATGCTTGGTGACGGACGGGCCCTGTTGCTGGGCGAGCAGCGTACCCCCGGGAACGGCCGGGTAGATATTCAGCTGAAGGGTTCCGGCCCGACACCTTTTTCCCGCCGCGGCGACGGCAGAGCGGCGCTCGGTCCGATGCTGCGGGAGTATATTCTGAGTGAGGCAATGGCGGCCTTGGGTATACCCACCACACGCAGCCTGGCGGTCACGGCAACCGGGGAGCAGATACATCGCGAGACCCCGCAGCCGGGTGCTGTGCTGACGAGGACAGCTGCCGGCCATATTCGAGTCGGAACCTTTGAGTATGCAATCGCCATGGGCGATGCAGCCGATGTGAAGGCTCTGGCCGACTATACCATCCAGCGCCATTTCCCCGAAACTGCACCGGGGGATTATCCAGCGCTGCTGGAAGCCGCTGCCGAGCGGCAGGCTGCACTTGTTGCCCGCTGGATGGGGGTCGGTTTTATTCATGGAGTGATGAATACCGACAACATGAGTATCGCCGGCGAGACAATCGATTACGGGCCGTGCGCGTTTCTGGATGAATACGATCCGGCAGCCGTGTTCAGTTCAATAGATCATTCCGGAAGATATGCCTTCGGCAATCAACCCTGGATAGCACAGTGGAACCTTGCCCGCTTTGCGGAATCCTTGCTGCCGCTGATTCATGCAGATCAGCAGCAGGCGATTGAGGCGGCTGGTGAGGTGCTGAACCGCTTTCCCGGGATGTATGAGGGGTACCGACTGCAGGAAATGCGGCAGAAAATCGGACTCAGCGCAGAAATGGACGGCGATCTGGAATTGGCGGATGGTTTGCTGGCGTGGATGGAGCGAAAGAATGCTGATTTCACCAATACCTTTCTGGACCTAACCCTCGCCGGCCCCGACCGGATTCCACCCGGATACGACGACCCCGAGTTTGCTGCCTGGCATCGAGCCTGGCGGAAGCGGCTGCAAAAGGAGCCGGCGCAATCCGTCGGGAGACTGATGCGCAGTCATAATCCGGTAGTAATCCCGCGGAATCATCGGGTTGAATCGGCGCTGCGGAAAGCGGTGGAGGAGAACGATCTTTCCGGTGTGCAGGACCTGCTGCGGGTACTGGCGAAACCCTATGAGGACAACCCCGAGTATTCAGCCTATCGAGAACCGCCGCGCGAGTCGGAGCGGGTGCTGCGGACCTACTGCGGTACCTGAGGTGCAGCACTCGACCCCGGCCGGAGCTCCGCGGAGGCGGAGCCCCGGGATGAGAAGTCCGGACTCACGGTAACCGGACAGGGTTCTATCTCGCCAGGCGGTAGATCTGCAGCACATCATCCTGGGTCAGT
>CAZANF010000369.1:0-1859 GCA_964486425.1 uncultured Spirochaeta sp.
AGGCTGAGGAGAGCGAGGAAGCTGATGAGGCCGAGCAGGCTGAAGAGGACGAGGAGTCTGATGAGGCCGGGAAGGCTGAAGAGGCCGAGCAGGCTGAAGAGGCCAAGGAGGCTGATGAGGCCGGGAAGGCTGATGAGGCTGAGGAGAGCGAGGAAGCTGATGAGGCCGAGCAGGCTGAAGAGGACGAGGAATCTGATGAGGACGAGGAGGCTGAGGAGAGCGAGGAAGCTGATGAGGCCGAGCAGGCTGAAGAGGCCGGAAAGCCAGTGCCCGCAGCTCCCTCGGTGCGCCGGTTGGCTCGCGAGCTGGGAATCGACATCCAAAATGTTACCGGCAGCGGCCCGAAGGGCAGAATATCCAGGGATGATGTAAAGGATCATGCCAGGAAGATCATTTCGGATTTCAGGCAGAAAGATACGGCGGGAGCCGGCAAACAGCGCCGCAGCAGCGTTCCGGAACCTGATGCCTATACCGGTCCGCTGCCGGATTTCTCCCGGTGGGGCAAAACTGAACGAGAGTCGATGAACAAGGTTCGCCAGATTACTGCCCAAAGTACCTGGTCAAGCTGGCAGGTCATTCCGCAGGTCACCCAGCATGATTCGGCAGATATATCAGCGCTTGAGTCTTTCAGGGAGCAGTATGGCGATGTGGTAGAGAAACAGGGCGGCAAGCTCACGGTGACCGCGATTATTATTAAGATTGTAGCGGCCGCCTTACAGAAGTTCCCTAAATTCAACGCTTCGCTGGATATCAAAAAACAGGAAATCATATACAAGCACTTTATCAATATCGGCGTGGCTGCAGATACTCCACGGGGATTGCTTGTTCCGGTTCTGCGGGATGTCGACCAGAAGGATCTGACCCAGATCGCACTGGAGCTTGGGGCTCTGGCAGACAAGGCCCGCAACAAGAAGATATCCCCGGATGAGATGCAGGGCGGAACTTTTACTGTGTCCAACCTCGGCGGAATTGGGGGGAGCTTTTTTACCCCGATAGTATTCTGGCCGCAGGTTGCAATCCTGGGGGTAGGCAAAGCCCGAATGGAGCCGGTACCTGCCGACGACGGCATTGAAACGAAGCCGATACTGCCGTTATCACTCTCCTATGATCATCGAGTCATTGACGGGGCTGAAGGAGCGCGATTTCTGCACAGTATTGCAGAGTCGCTGGAGAATCCCTTCCTGCTTTTCATGGACGCGAAATAAGTGAGGTATTCATATGGCGGAACAGAGAACAGAATTGCTGATAATCGGCGGCGGACCCGGCGGCTATGCGGCAGCCTTTATGGCTGCCGATCTGGGTCATTCCGTTACCATAATTGATGAGCAGGAGAATCCGGGCGGGGTGTGTCTCTATCGGGGCTGTATCCCCACCAAGGCATTGCTCAATTCAGTAAAGCATCTGCATGATGGCAGACGCGCGGAGCAGTTTGGTATTTCCTTTGGCGAACCGAAGATCGATCTGAAGCAGATTCGCCGCAGTATAGACGGGGTTGTGCAAAAATTGACGAAGGGTGTCGGCGGGCTGGCAAAGAAGCGCGGCGTTGCTTTTATTCAAGGCAGAGCCAGCTTTACCGCTTCAAATACGGTAGAGATAGATCCATACTCGGACTCCGACCAGAAGACCACCAGGCTTGAATTTGAAAAGGCAATTATTGCAACCGGCTCTCATCCTGTCGAACTGCCGAATATTTCCTTTCAGTCCGAATATGTATGGAGTTCAGCCGATGCTTTGGAAATGCGCGAGATTCCGGAAAGGATGTTGGTTATCGGCGCCGGATATATCGGACTGGAGCTCGGATATGCCTACGCTTCCCTGGGGAGCAAGGTTACCGTTGCTGATATAATGCCGGAGATAAT
>CAZANF010000370.1:0-1851 GCA_964486425.1 uncultured Spirochaeta sp.
TCGGCTGTAATGTAGATGTATATGATCCATGGGCTGACGCGCAGGAGGTGAAGCACGAGTATGGTCTGAACCTGGTAGAGCAGCTTGAACCGGCCAAAGATGCCGGTACGGTTATGGCTGTTGCACATACAGAGTTTGTTGATATGGATATCAGATCCCTCTGCCTCGCAGATTCCTTTGTCTTTGATGTCAAGGGCGTACTTCCGGCGGATCAGGCAGACAAGCGATTATAATGTATTGAGGAAAGAAGCTATGAAAATACTGGTAACAGGTGCCGCCGGGTTTATCGGCAGCCATTTGGTTCAGCGACTCCTGGAAAGAGGGGATGAAGTAGTTGGACTCGACAATATCAATGAATACTATGACATCAATGTAAAATACGGGCGTCTTGAGCGGCTCGGACTGGATCTGGAAGCGGTACAGACAGACACCTTTCCCGGTTCTGGAAAGGTTTTCCGCAGCACGAAGCACCAGAATTTCTCTTTCGTCAGAATGGATCTCTGCGATGCCGATAGACTGAATCAGCTTTTTGCAGAACAGAATTTTAATCGGGTATGTAATCTTGCAGCCCAGGCAGGCGTACGATACAGCCTGACCAACCCTCATGCATATATCAGCAGTAATATTCAGGGATTTTTGAATATCATTGAAGCCTGTCGACATTACCATATCGAGCATCTTGCCTATGCTTCAAGTTCGTCGGTATATGGGTTGAATGAATCAATGCCCTTTTCTACCTCGCACAATGTGGATCATCCGGTGAGCTTGTATGCAGCGAGTAAAAAGAGCAATGAGCTTATGGCGCATACCTATAGCCATCTCTTTAATATTCCGACAACCGGTCTTCGGTTTTTTACTGTGTATGGGCCCTGGGGCCGCCCTGACATGGCATTATTCATTTTTACCAAGGCAATACTTGAGGGGAATCCCATAGATGTCTTCAATTTTGGAAAAATGAAGCGCGACTTTACCTACATTGATGATATTGTTGAGGGAGTAGTACGTGTTATTGATACCCCTCCTGCCGGGAATCCCTCCTGGGATGGCCGTTCTCCCGATCCAGGGTCGGCCGGTTCTCCCTACAAGATATACAATATAGGGAACTCTGCCCCGGTCGAGCTCATGGACTTCATAAAGGCTATTGAGAAAGCAACCGGAAAAACTGCCGAGAAAAATATGCTGCCCATTCAGCCTGGCGACGTACCGGCAACATGGGCAGACACAACCGATCTGGAACGCGATCTGGACTATCGCCCCGATACACCTGTCGAGGTGGGGGTTGCGCGCTTCGTCTCCTGGTACCGGGAATTTTACGGGATATAGCCGCAGGCTTCAATCGCTGTACACAACCATCTCTCTGGCGCGGCGACCCCAGTGCAGGTTGGGAAACCCGCGCCGTACGTTGCTGAAGCGGATCTCGCCCGGTGGATATACGCCGGGCGTGAGGACCATTACCCCTGCAAAGTTCCATTCCAGCAGGCTGTTCTCAATCCGGATATCAACCGGTTCGGAGTCCTGATTCAGTTTCTGCAGGTATACCAGTATTCCAGCTCCGGCATTAAATCGTGCATGCAGATTGCGGACCAGGATATTGGTCAGGCGTTCATCGGACTGGTTCGGTTCGAAATCGATGACTGCTTCCGGAGCCGTATCGCTGGTATCCTCTATAAGGACGGAGTCAAGTAAAAGTCCGTCTACCGATATAACGCTGATTCTTTGCCGGTGGTTGTCGAAAAGATGCAGGTTGCGAAGGGTGATATCCAGGCACCAAGGGATATCCTGATTATGACTGCTGCTTAAATATATCCCGTCCCCCCCGTTACTTGAGATCTTCAGCCCTTCAATAACTGC
>CAZANF010000371.1:0-1850 GCA_964486425.1 uncultured Spirochaeta sp.
GTTTGCTTCGATGTATCCGCCTGCCAGCACGTATGGCAGCCAGAGTATGTCATCTTCCCACATTTTTTTATACGGGATATTCTCAATCCTGCACCAGAAGGGGGCTGCTTCATCGGTTTCCTGTGGTGTTCCATAAAAACCGTCAGCGACAAATATTCTGCCTTCCAGCTGATACCCGTCGCTAAAGGTAAAGCGAAGCGTTCCATGTTCCGTCAATGAGGTCGGTGTTACGCAAACCTCTTCCCGTGTTTCGCGGATTGCGGTTTCGATTGGCTGTTCGCCTGCTTCGCATTTTCCGCCGGGGGCATTAACTTTGCCGGCTCCCAACCCGCGTTTTTTGTGTATAAGCAGGAGGCTGTTCTGTACTCGTATAAAACAGAGCACGGCAAGGTCTTGTGGATCCCAGGTTGTCGGGTCAAAATGTTTCACAATAGAATTGAATGTAAAGGATTGTGGTATGAGTGATCAAGAGAGCAAGGACATCCCGGTACATATTAAGGAAGCCCAGAGGTTAATCGCTGATATCTATGGAAAACTGCAGAATTCCCCGCCGCCGGAGAGCATCGTGATGAGCATGCAGGAATACCAATTGTTACAGGAATACCGTCGTAATCTCGGCTCGCTGGATAAGCCGGGCATGGATTATCTGGGTCGATACACTATCTTCGGAATTGATATTAGCATTGGAAAGGAGGGGGAGGATAGCTGAACGAGGTCCGAATTAGTACTGGAAATAAAAAAAACTGCCTGATAGACAGGCAGTTTTCGCTCCCCCGGACAGACTCGAACTGCCGACCCAGTGGTTAACAGCCACTTGCTCTACCGACTGAGCTACAGGGGAAAGTAACAATCAACAAGCAATTGTTGAGTCGAAATATATCTGGAAGACTTTTTTTGGTCAACACCTTTCCTGAAAAAAAAGGAAGCGGGGTGCCGGTCGGCACGGGGTTTATGGCACGGTGAAAGGTTTCAGATTTACCGCATGCGCACCCTTGCGAATAAAAATGCGCATCACCGAGATTATATCCCCGTCTGAATTCGCGACCTCGGATGAGCTTTCTGCGGCAAGGACGTCATCCATACTGAATTCATATACACCCTCATTGCTGTGATACGGGTAGGGAACAAGTACGATTTTTCGAGCATCATAGGGATGCTTTCGTACGGAACCAAAATATGGTGTGTTTGGTTCGGATGAACCGGATGTTTTTTTCACCGGTGGATTGATTGGTGTTGCAGTCAGATAATGTGTAATAGCCATATTACTCCCCTATATCAAAGTATGTTGAACAGCGTATGAAATGGCAAATTTTATCGGGATTTTTAGCTGCAGTACTCGATTAACTGAACCTGGATTTCAGACTTATCCCGGCATTGCACCACTGATGCGGGCAGGGTGCGTACCACATCTTCGAATGAAGCAGTAATGAAGATTTGCAGTCCCATTAATTCTGAGGCGGAATGAGACAGTGGTATCGACGGTACTATCCGTGCGTGTCCCCGGGACTGTATGTAGATTGTACAAGGTGTGAGCTCTACAGAGGGCGGTATCTCCAGTATTCCACTGGAAGGCATCTCTGGCTCAGGAGATTCAATCTTCTGTCCGGGTAACTCACGGGGCTCCCCGGCTGCCTGCAGGAGCAATTCCCTGGCGGCTTTACCGTCGTAACCCACGCAGTCTGCAGGTGTGAGGTACCCGGAAATTCCCATGGAATCAGCCTTGCGTTTTTCTGTGGAATGCAAAGGGGCATCAATGATCAGGAAGAATAACGCATCCGGTGATACAGCACGCAGCAGTACATGCAGCGGCGTCCGGTGCCGGGGGAAATCATGTGCGGATAGGATAAGTG
>CAZANF010000372.1:0-1804 GCA_964486425.1 uncultured Spirochaeta sp.
GAAGTATGCTCCTCACGGGCCAGGCATCGCAGTTCCCGGTCAACCATGGGCAGGATCTGGTGCAGGTGTATGTCTTTCGATACCACAAAGGTATTACCCAGGGCTGTAGGATGGCTGCATTCGATCATTCGAATCCTCAGGAACGACGGATATACCCGTCTGATCTGTGAGAACAGCCATTTGAGCCCGCCCTGTGCCATCAGATCCAGATTGAAATCCAGAATCCCGGTGGACACATGAGCGACGAGCTGCTGTTCACGGTAAAACAGCAGGTAGCGGTAACGCCAGCCGTTTATTGCCGACTCCTCCATGGCCGAGAGGTATGCATGTGAGTTCAGAACATCCCCGGCGGGCAGGATTGCGTCCCATTCGGCTGCGGGAATATCCCTGATTGATTCCCGGCGAATCAGTCTGACTGTATTCACGGCGTCTTTCCGGAGGCGGCAGTGCGGTAATGTTCCAGCAAACCCTCTTCCCGGGCCGCCAGGCTGACTATTTCAACAGCCCGGGTGAGCTCCTTCCGGGTGTGTGTCGCCATCATGCCGAAACGAAGCAGGCTTTGTCCCTCAGGCACTGCCGGATACGCCATGATATTGTGGAATAAACCCTCGTCGTACAGTCGTCGCGACATACGCGACAGCATAAGAAGATCCGGAATATATACCGGGACGATGGCTGAAAGATTCGGCTGTACCGGGAATCCCCGGTCGATCAGTCCTTGCCGGAAAAAACTGGTGTTCGCGCGCAGCTGTTCCCGGATTCCGGGATCCGACCGAAGAATACGCAAAGCGGCCAGGACCGTGCCGGCGGTAGCCGGGGGTACGTTGGTCGAGAACAGATATGCCCGGGCATAATAGCGCAGATAGTCGATAACCTCCTGTGATGAGGCAATAAAACCGCCGACACCCCCCAGCGACTTGCTCAGGGTTCCCAGCACAATATCGGTCGATTCAAGAATGCCGAAATGCTCACAGGCACCAATCCCCCGGCTGCCCAGGACCCCAAGACCGTGGGCTTCGTCTACCATCAGCCGGCAATCGTATTCCTGTGCCAGGGCTGCAATCTCGGGCAGCGGTGCCGCCTCCCCATCGGTGCTGTAAATTCCGTCGACAACGATGAGTATGCCGTTATACTTCCGCCTGGCTCTGATTACAGCGCGGCGGAGGCTCTCGATATCGTTGTGTCTGAACAACAGGGTATTTGCTCCGCTGAGCCGGCAGCCGTCGAAGATACTGGCATGATTGAACTGATCATTTATGACAGCGTCATGAGGCCTGGCCAACCCGGAGATAGTTCCCACATTGGCAGCGTATCCCGAGTTGAAAAGCATAACGGCTTCCTTGCCGGTAAACGCGGCCAGTTCCTCCTCAAGCTGGTTGTGAATCGAAAGTGTGCCGCCGACCATCGCCCCTGCACCGTTGCCTGCGCCGTAGGTTTTTAAAGACTCAATGCCGGCTTTGACAACCTCGGGGTGGGTGGTCAGCCCCAGGTAATTGTTGCTTCCCATCATAATCATCTTTCGGCTTGCTGTAGTGTTGCGCAGGGCGATCATCGCGCTGGAGGAACTGGAAGAATCCAGGTAGCTGGAGAGGGTTCTATACTCGGAGTGCAAGCGTTGCCGTGCGACAGAACAGAAGTGTTCGGCCTTTGCAAACATGTCTCCGGAGGGAAACTCGGTATAGTTCGCAAGGTTCAAAACCTCCTGCCCTTGCTGGTTTGCATTCTGCAGTTTTGCCAGATCCTGAATTAGGGTCTTGAGCGCCTCTTGTGAATCCCCGGTCAGCTCGATGAACTCAAACCCGGT
>CAZANF010000373.1:0-1774 GCA_964486425.1 uncultured Spirochaeta sp.
GACAGGGTTCTATCTCGCCAGGCGGTAGATCTGCAGCACATCATCCTGGGTCAGTTTGACGAAGTTGCCAATGGTATGGCTGTTGTTGCCGGTTGCCTTGGCGGCCATCTCCTCAAGTCTGTCCTCGCCGACCTTCAGGTCTGAAAGCCGCAGAGGCATGCCGATTGATGCGGAAAAGCGACGCAGGGCGGCTATGCCTGCGCGAACAGTCCGTTCGGGATGAAAGTAATCCTGCTTTACGCCCCATACCTCAACCGACCAGCGGACAAAACGCTGTATATCGTGGGTGAACACATGTTCCATCCAGGCGGGAAAGATGACGGCCAGGCCTGCGCCGTGAATAACATCATAGATTCCCGAGATCTCATGCTCGATTCCATGCGAAGCCCAGTCACCGGTGCGGCCGACATCCAGTGAGTTGTTGTGGGCGATCTGACCGGTAAGCATGAGTTCCGACCACTGATCATAGTCCGATGGATTTTCCAGGACCCGGGGAGCAACCGAGACCAGTGTGCGCATTGCTGCCTCCAGCAGCTGATCAGTCAGCTCAACCGGATGGACATTGGTAAAGTAGCGCTCCATAAGATGCGCCAGAATATCCGAGGCACCGGCGGCAATGTGATACGGCGGTATGGTGTAGCAGAATTCCGGGTTCAGGATGGAAAATACCGGGTAAATGAGGTCCGAGCCGAGGCCGCGTTTGAGATCGCCGTCGTCATTACTGATAACACTGGCGTTGCTTGACTCGCTGCCGGCTGCGGGGATGGTCAGAATCGTTGCTACCGGTAATGCTGCTTCCGGGTTCGCAGCGCCTGTGTAAAAGTCCCATACCGGCCTTTTTGCGGGTACGCCGACTGCAATCGCCTTGGCCGAGTCGATTACGCTACCGCCGCCGAGCGCAAGGATCATGTCCAGGTTTTTTTCACGGCACAGGCTGATGCCTTCCGCTACTAGCGACAGGCGAGGATTGGGCTGTACACCGCCGAGCTGCTCGACATGCAGCCCGGCTGCGTCCAGGTTCCGGACTGTCCGGTCCAGCAGCCCTGATTTTTTTACCCGGGGACTGCCGTAGTGCAGCAGCACCCTGCTGCCATGAGCGGCAGCCTCCGTGCCGGCATGCTGCTCCATGCCCTTGCCGAAAAAAATCCTGGTTGGATTTCTGAACACAAAATTATTCATGTATATCTCCTTTTGCCGCGCGGGCTTTCTGTACAGCTGATTCCAGGTCCATGCCGCTGAAGCCCTGCGCATGCAGCATTCTTCCGCTGATTCCGTCATCCAGGAATACTCCCACCACGACGCCGGGCAGGGCTGATTCCACCGGATTCGGGGCTTTCTCTCCGCCAAGATCGGTTCTGCACCAGCCGGGATCCGTCAGGTTGATCATCACATCGGTCCCTTGCACGAGACTAGCTAAATCTGTGGTGAACTTGTCCAGGGCAGCCTTGCTGGCGGAATACGCCGCCTGTTGAGGCTGATTCCGGATGCCGCTGGTGGTATTCACGATTCTGCCGAATCCACGTTTGATCATTTCCGGAAAAAAATGATAGCAGATCATAGCCGGCGCAATCGTATTGATCATGAAACTGCCGGTAAAGTCCTCCACCGGTGTTGCCGCCCAGTCTGTTCTGTAGGCAATCTGCACCGCGGCATTATTGAGGATGATATCCACATGTCCGATCTCCCGGGTGATGCTGTCCAGCATGTGCTGCACCGAGGCAGGGTCCGACAGCTCAGCCGAGACAACAATAGCCTCAGCGCCGAGTTCTCGAAC
>CAZANF010000374.1:0-1765 GCA_964486425.1 uncultured Spirochaeta sp.
GACTATTGTCATTACTACCCATTATATGGAGGAGGCCTTTCAGATCTGCGACGAGATACTCATTATGGACAAGGGCCGCAAGATTCTCGAGGGTCCGCCGCAGCGCCTGTTGAGTGATAACATGGAACGCTATGTACTGGAATCGATGATTCCCGACACCGCAGACACGACAGAAATCATCGCCGCCGGCGAGATCCGCCGTGAGGATCACAACGGCAGATGGTTTTTCTATTCGAACCACATGGCGGACCTGGAAAGCCTGTCTGCTACGATGCACCGGGATCATATATACATACGACAAACCAACCTTGAGGATCTCTTTTTAAAATTTACCGGGAGGGGCCTGAATGAAATCCAGTAACGGAAAAAATGCCTACGGGCATCAACCGTCCGAGCTGCGTCGCTTCCCGCGACTCAGCCGGCGACTCGGCGCGGTATGGTTTCGCCATTACCGCGTATACACCCGCAACATAATCAGCAACGGACTGCCCCCGTTTCTGGAACCCCTCATCTTCCTGGTGGGGATCGGACTGGGGCTGGGGCAGTATATCCAGCAGATGCAGGGCATCGGCTACCTTGAGTTTCTCGCCAGCGGTCTGCTCGTTACCAGCTCCATGTATACCGCAGCCTTCGAATGTACATTCGGCACCTTTATCCGGCTTGAGTTTGAAAAGGTGTACGACGGCATGCTGTCGGCACCGATGACCTACCGCAACCTGCTTATTGGAGAAATCCTGTGGGCCGGAACAAAAGGCATGTTCTTCTCGCTGGCAGTGCTTCTGATCGTGCTTTTGTTCGGTATTATGGATGGTTCGGCCCTGCTGCTTACCCCGCTGGTCGGTGCCGCTACCGGGCTTATGTTCGGGGCAATCGGAATACTCGTGACCTCAATCGTCAAGAACATAAACCACTTCAATTTCTTCTTTACCGGCCTGCTGTCACCAATGTTCTTCTTCTCCGGGGTGGTCTTCCCGATCGAGAACCTGCCGAGGATTATTCAACCCCTGGCTGAGGTCTTCCCGCTTACCCACAGCGTGCGTCTTGTCCGAGCAGCCGCGTTCGGATGGCATATTGAAACCCTCTGGTGGGATATCCTGTACATTGCGGCTGTCACCCTTCTCGCCACAGTCGGAGGAATGCGGCTGCTGAAACCGCGACTGATTGATTAGTCGGCTTCCCGCCGGCCGATTCACACGGCCGGTTCATCCGGCCGGATTATCCGCCGGTTCATCCGGCCGGTTTATCCGCGGGGTGGGTGCGCTGTAGCCGGCAGTCCGGCCACACTAGGTATTCCATGCGACCTCCACCCGGTTGCGCCCGGACTCCTTCGCCACATACAATGCATCATCCGCATGCTTTATTGCCTCATCCCAATCCTGATTGGGATGGCGTTCGGCGACTCCGAGCGAAAGGGTAACCCCCTGCTTCGTCGGCTCCCAGCGGGCACTGGCTGCGGCAGCCCGAAGCTTCTCGGCCACCTGATGCGCCCCGCTCAGAGGGGTTTCCGGGAGAATAATCAGAAACTCCTCGCCTCCCCAGCGAATGGCGATATCCTGTGCGCGTACCCCAGCCAGAATGAGCTCACTCATGCGGATCAGGGTGGTATCACCGATATCATGCCCGAAGGAGTCATTAATTGCCTTGAAGTTATCGATATCTATCATAATAACCCCGGTGGGACGCCCATGCCTGTCGCTCCGTCCGGCTTCATATTCCATCAGTTCCCAGGCCTTGCGGCGGTTCCAGAGTCCGGTCAGCGGATCAC
>CAZANF010000375.1:0-1762 GCA_964486425.1 uncultured Spirochaeta sp.
GGCAGGGTTCGAACCGGCGACCCACGCCGTACAAGGGCGTTGCTCTACCTGCTGGGCTATCGGCCCGACGAGGATGGAAATTACCAGTATTAGCGCTTTATGTCAACCTTTCACTACAAAATAATACGGCGTCCTTCATTAGAGCTTTGCAGCGCAGCTTCGATGATTTGCAGTCCAAGCAGGGCATCCTCCGGTTTCACAGGTACCGTGCCATTACCGTCGAGTGCCTCTGCAAAGGCCTGGTAGTAGCGGGTATAGTCACCAGGTGGATTCTGCAGGGTGCGCACGGGCTCTGCGGTCTGGCCGTCCGGGGCTACACTGCACAGCTCGCTGTGTCGATCCTCGGTATCAAGCCCCCATTCGGTGCGGGACTGCGGTCCGGCGGGGCGCTTGCCGGCACGCAAATCGGCTTCCTGCGGGTCTACACCGTCGATCTTCCAGCTTCCCCTGGTCCCGTACACGCGGAAGCGATCCGGCTGCGGACGCAGCACAAAACAGCCGCTGTGCAGAATCACCCTGGTGCCGGGATATTCAAGCATAATGTGAAAATAGTCATCGACCTCGCCGCCCTCGCGAACAGCCACGACATCTGCGGTTACAGAAACCGGCTTACCGAACAGCACAATCGCCTGGTCAACAAGATGAGGACCCAAATCGTAAAGAATACCGGACCCGGGCAGATTCTGCTCGCGCCAGCGATTGCGCACAACCGGCCGGAACCGGTCGTAGTGGGAATGAAACTCGCGGATATCCCCCAGGGTATCGGTATCAATCAAGGATTGCAGGGTCATAAAATCGTTATCATAGCGGCGGTTCTGGTACACACTCAGCAGCCGGTCATGCTCGTTTGCCAATGCTATAAGCTGCTTGCCCTCATCACTGGAGATTACCCAGGGTTTGTCGATAACAACATGCTTGCCGGCAGCGAGTGCGGCCTTTGCTATCGGAAAATGTGATGTATTCGGTGATGCAATTACGACAACATCTATATCGGTGAGCTGAAGCAGACTCTGGTAGTCCGCACAAACATCAGCCTCCGGATATTCCCGCTTCACTTCATCCGCCCGGCTGGTCACTACAGCTCGCAGCTGAAATCGCCCGCTGCCGGTAAAGATGGGAGCATGAAAGATGCTCCCCGCCAGTCCAAATCCTACCAGTCCTACGTTGTATACTGTACCCATCCTACTAATATACTATACTTGACCTATGCTTAACACACCAATTACATCGGGAATTCCGGCGATTGATACTGTATGCGGCGACCTGCTGGTCGGCGACAACGTGGTCTGGCGCTGCGCCAGCCAGGAACTCTACAAGGAGGTTTGCTCGGCAATGCTTACGGTCGGCAGACAGCAGCAGTGGCCGTTAATCTATTTTCGTTTTGCCAATCATGCCCCGGTTACCGGGGCCGCCGATGTGCAGATCTTTCAGACCGAACCCGAACTGGGTTTTGAACACTTCATATCCGAGATTCACCGGGTGATCGCGGACACCGGCACCGGCGGTGTGTATATTTTTGACTCCCTGTCCGACCTGCATGATATGTATTTCAGCGACCGGATGATCGGCTGTTTTTTCGAGCTTACCTGCCCCTACTTGCGGCAGATGGAGACCATCGCCTATTTCCGCCTTGACCCATCGGCGCATTCGCGCCACGCGATAGACCCGATCCGCCGCACCACCCAGGTGTGGCTGGATGCCTATACCATCAGCGGAAAGCGATTTCTCCAGCCGGTTAAGACATGGAACGACCAGGCAGGCG
>CAZANF010000376.1:0-1762 GCA_964486425.1 uncultured Spirochaeta sp.
CCGGTGTGCTCAATCCGGACCGATATCCGGCGCTCTTCGCTCAGATGCGCCGTAAGCTCCGCAACACCGTGCAGCAGTTCAGCAGCACGTACCCGTGTACGCGGCAGCTCCCGTCCATGCTCCTCAATCCGGGACAGGCTGAGCAGGTCCTCGATAATTGCCTGCAGGCGATGCGACTGGGTGTGGACAATCTTCAGGAATCGCTCGAGATCCGGTTTGGAGATATCCGGGTTCTCCATAATGGTCTCCACAAAGCCGCTGATGCTGGTAATCGGGGTCTTCAGTTCATGCGACACATTGGAGACGAAATCCCGGCGCACCGTTTCCAGTCGCCGGAGTGCGGTAATGTCATGCAGAACCAGCAGCACCCGGGACTTGGCGTTTGACTGATAGCGGGAGGTGTGCACCTGGATCGTCCGCGGCTCGCTTCCGAACAGTTCGACCGTCTGCTCCGGCGGCAGGGAGTCGGAACTCAGTCGTCGTACCATAGCCTCCAGCTTGGAGTTTCGGACAATCTGCAGCAGGGGCTTGCCGATTGCCTGTTCCGGATTAGCCCCGAAAAACGAGCCGGCAACCTGATTCATACGCACAATCCTGTGGCTGGTATCCAGTACGATTATCCCCTCCGACATGTTGCGCAGCAGTGCTTCCTGCTCCTGCTGCTGGGAGAGGATGGTGGCGATGCGGGACTGCAGCTGCCCAGCCATCTGGTTCATGGTGGCTGCCACCTCACCGACAATCGGGTGCTGGTCCGGTGAGGTCCGGTAATCCAGATTCCCGGCAGCGAACTCATTCGCCGCCGCTGCCAGGGTGTGCAGCGGCTGCTGCAGGGCCCGTCCGGCCACCTGCATACCTACCCAGATAAGAAGCAGCAGCAGAACCCCCAACCCGCCGAGTACATACAGCTGAGACGGGTAGTAGGGTACCGGTTCGGTTGAGTACAACGTGACCGCGCCGTTCTGATAGTGCGCCTCGGCGGAATAGGCCAGCACCCCGATGTTGTAGGGAAAGACCAGGATATCCTCGCCGGCGGTATTCTGTACGACTATCCGGTGCAGATGCGAGCCTCGACTGTCCCAGGCATCGATCATGTCCCGTATGGTCAGAAAGGCCTGCCGCTCGCTCGGTTCGGCGAACCGTTCCAGTATGGATGCAATGAGTTCGGCGTTCTGCTGGAGTTCTCGCTGGTGTTCGGCAAGGTACTGCTGTTCATACACCTGGTTGGACCAGAACCCGGCGGAAATAATCAGCAGCATCGTCAGTACCCCGACGACCAGGAAAATACTGCGGATGGGGACTCCCGAGTTTGTGCGCATCCCGCCGCCTATCGGATATCTACCAGGCGGTATCCGACGCCTCGAACGGTTTGAATCGCATCTCCGTGGTCGCCAAGCTTGCGGCGGAGGCCCAGGATCTGCACATCTACACTCCGCTCGGTAACCGGATAGTTATCACCCTTTACCGCATCGATAATCTTCGCGCGGCTGAAGACCCAGCCTGGATTCTTCATAAGCACCTCCAGGATGCTGAACTCGGTCGCACTCAGATCCACCGGGTTTCCCTCAACCGTAACCTCGTAGCGCGTACTGTCGAGCTGGATACCATGCGCAGAGTAGACCTCGGTCGCGGTACGGTTTTCGCCGCGTGTGCGGCGCAGCAATGCCTTGATTCGTGCAATCAGCACCTTCGGGCTGAAGGGTTTCGTCACATAGTCATCGGCACCGACGTTCAGGCCGGTAACAATATCCGGGTCTTCGGTGCG
>CAZANF010000377.1:0-1761 GCA_964486425.1 uncultured Spirochaeta sp.
CTCTATCGGGCTGATTGCTGCCCCCAGCTCATTGTCTATTAATCCCTGGGACCAATCAGACTGAGATGATCTTATGCCCAAAGTGTTCCCGGAAACCACGTTCTGGCCGAACAAGATAGTTGGTTCGAGCAGCATTGCTGCCAGCAGAATTCCTGCTGTTTTCTTCATATAATCCTCCTCTGTTTTCGTGTCGGGAAATGTTCCCTACATGCATAGGATAGCGCTTTCGGGAAAGCATATCCATAAAATGGAGTATATTATTGGAAATGAGGGGCTGTATGATTACCTTAGATGCAGGATAGGAGGTTTTTTGTTATGTATAACAAAGATTTTGGAGGTAAAACACTGGAGTGCATGCAGGGTGATATCGCGGATCAGCCGGATATGGATGCGGTGGTGAATGCGGCGAATGCGGAGCTGCAGACAGGGGGCGGGGTAGCAGGCGCAATTCATGCTGCGGCCGGCCCGGGACTGGCGGAGGAGTGCCGGCCGCTGGCTCCCATAGAGCCGGGAGAAGCGGTTATTACCGGAGCCCACAAGCTGCCCAATACATCGGTCGTACACTGTCTGGGGCCGGTCTACGGGCGCGACGAGCCATCCGATGAGCTGCTGGCGGAATGCTACAGCAATGCCCTGCACACGGCGGATGAAGCGGGTGTCACGTCAATTGCATTCCCGGCTATCTCCACCGGGGCATTCGGCTATCCTCCGGAACCGGCCGCACAGATCGCCGTGCAGACTGTAGCGAATGAGCTGCCTCATCTCGACAGCCTGAAGCGGGTTCGTTTCGTGCTGTACAGTGCTTCGGATCTGGAGTTGTATACTGATTTACTGAATAAAGTATAGCGAATCGAAGCTGTCCGTGGTATCCTCTACCCTCGGCTATTCAAGAGGAGCGCATGATGAATAATCATTTAAGAGGCATCGCTGCCAAGGTACTGCTGATGTTTGCCGGCATCATGGTGCTGCTTACGGCAGTGCTTACAGCAATAAGTATCTATATTGTAATGAGCACGGCGCGCAGCGGTGTGCTGGCAATGACGTCCGGGAAGATGAACGGCGATATTAACGCTGCTCAGCTGTATATACGCGAGGAATATGGTGATATCCGTCTGGTGGATGAGACCCTGGTCGATGAGGAGGGTCTTTCGCTTGAGGAACGCTATGACGCAGTGGATCGCATCTCTCGGGAACTATCGGTGGCTGCAACGATTTTTGTACGCGACGGGCGCGATTTTCGCCGCATCAGCACCAGCATACGCGACGAGAATGGAGAGAGGGTTGTCGGAACCTATCTTGGTACCGACAGCGCAGCCTATGAATCGGTCCTCGAAGGACAGCTGTATATCGGTGAGGCGAATATCCTCGGAAACACCTTCCAGACCGGGTATCAGCCGATATTCAGCTCCTCGGGCGACGAGATAATCGGCATACTGTTTATCGGGATCGAGATGACGCAGATTGAGACAATACTGTCCGACGGTGTTCGAAGCGGTATTACGCTGCTTGGACTCGGGGCCTTGCTGACTTTGGTGTCGGGACTGATTGTAAGCGCAGTCATGATTATCCGGGTAATATCCGCACCGATACGGCTGGCGGCCGAGCAGGCACAGGTGATTGCCGACGGGGATCTGCAGCAGGATGTACCTTCGTCACTGCGCAGCCGCCGCGACGAGATCGGGATGCTGTTTGCGGCATTTCAGCAGATGCTTGAGCATATGCGCGAGGTTGTCGGAGGTATTCAGCAGTCGGCAGCGAATG
>CAZANF010000378.1:0-1708 GCA_964486425.1 uncultured Spirochaeta sp.
ATAAAATAGAGAAGGGGAAGCTGCTTTAAATCATTACTCATCGCTATATGGTACACGAGGGAACTTATATCGTTCATATACTGGAAAGGTATCTGGAGGAGATCGGGCGACCCGAGCTGCAGAATAATCTCTCCTACTGTATTCATGAACTGGCATGCAATGCAAAAAAGGCCAATACAAAGCGTGTCTATTTTGCATCCAGGGGTCTGGATATTACCAATCCAACCGAGTATCACATCGGGATGCAGGGCTTCAAGGAGGATACCGTTGCACGGATTGATGAATATGTGGCGCTGCAGGAGTCTGCCGACCTGTTTGTGAAGTTTCAGTTCAGACGCGACGGCCGGACATTGAAAATTGCTGTACGTAATAATGCGGTGCTTACGCTGCAGGAAAACGAGCGAATTCAGCAAAAACTGAAGCTTGCCCGTGAGGCAGCCGGTTTGCCGGAGATTATAGAGCAGACTGAGGATTATACCGAGGGGGCAGGTCTGGGATTGGTCATGTGTATTATGATGCTGCGAAATCTGGGTATTTCGACCGATAATTTTCAGATCTTTTCGAAAAACGGTGAGACCTATGCCGTGTTGTATCTTGCTATTCCGGACCATCCGATCAGAAAAACCCGGGTTTGATAGTACGCGACTGTAGCGGTTGCAGACGAAAAGGCGGGGATGCTTGCCCGCCCTGCGGAAAAATCTTACACTGTCAGGTATGAATGATTTTACCATAGACACCCTTGGGGAGACTAAAATTCCCTCCCCCATATCATATGACAAGGTCCCCGGCCATAGTGTCACTACCTTTGTTTCCGATAATGAGCATATCCTGTATAACGTAGAGTTTGATGCACAAACCACCGAATGGTGCGCCGACGAATCACAGGTAATTCAAAAAGCCGGCCCGAGGGCCAGGATCTATTTCAGCCCGCAGCATGTTCATGCGGGAATAGTCAGCTGCGGGGGACTTTGCCCGGGTATCAACGACGTATTGCGGGCTGTAGTCCGCACCCTGTGGTACCGTTATGGCGTGCGCCGGATTACCGGTATCCGTAACGGCTACAAGGGGCTTATCGCTGAATACGGGATTGCCCCCATCAACCTGGATCCCGATCGGGTGGATGATATCCACAAGATCGGTGGATCTATTCTGGGAACATCCCGCGGCGGCGGTGAGCGGACAGAAGAGATTGTCGATACGATTGAAAGAATGAACCTTAACATACTGTTCACCATCGGCGGGGATGGTACGCAAAAGGGGTCTTTAGCAATAGCCCGCGAGATTGAACGGCGCGGACTGAAGATCTCGATCATTGGAATTCCGAAAACCATTGATAACGATTTTGAGTATATTCAGCGATCCTTCGGGTTTGAAACCGCCGTGGCGCGGGCCACCGAGGCGGTAACCGCAGCCCACGTAGAGGCGCAATCGGTCATTAACGGAATCGGTCTGGTAAAGGTTATGGGGCGTGAATCCGGATTTATTGCGGCATACACGGCGCTGGCGAGCCACGAAGCCAATTTCGTGCTGATTCCCGAGGTGCCGTTCGAGCTGGACGGTCCCAACGGCTTGATTGCAAACCTCATTGACCGCCTGCAGCGTCGGCGGCATGCGGGGGTTATTGTTGCAGAAGGGGCCGGTCAGGATCTGCTGAAACGTGACAGCACGCCGACGGAGGACCCGGGGAATATTGTACTTGGCGATAGCG
>CAZANF010000379.1:0-1693 GCA_964486425.1 uncultured Spirochaeta sp.
TGCTTATTCGGCTGCTGGGGCCTAAATTGCGCTGATTTCGGCAATTATTACCCCCAAAACACCCGTTTCAAGCCGCGAAGGGGACAGTCCCTTATAGGAGGACTTTACCGCCTGAGGGACAGTCCCCAAGGCGTTGATTCCTCTTCAGAGGGACTGTCCCTTCTTTCATAACATTATCCAGCTGCTTTTACGTGGGCGTCGAACTCCGACAGGATGATCTCGTCTTTCTGCGGCATGAACTGGTTTATAATCCAGATTACGGCAAAGTTGGTGAGAAAGCCGGGTACGATTTCGTACATCTGCGCTCCCCATCCTATCTGCTCCCAGAGAACCAGCACAATCGTTCCGGTTATCATACCGGCCAATGCCGACTGCCAGGTGGTTTTGCGCGAGAACAGGGACATGATGATAAGCGGGCCGAAGGCGGCGCCGAATCCGCCCCAGGCGTAGGAGACCAGCCCCAGGATATTGCTGCGAGGATTCATGGCGAGCACCATGGCTATCAGCGAGATTGCAACCACACTGACCCGTCCGACAAAGAACAGCTCCTTCCGTGATGCATCTTTCTTGAGGATCTTCAGATAGAAATCCTCGGTAAGACTGGACGAGGACACCAGCAGCTGTGAGTCGATGGTGGACATTATTGCAGACAGGACTGCTGCCAGCAGAATGCCTCCGATCCATGGGGTAAAGATCTCCCGGATCATAAGGATGAACACCCGTTCGCTGTTTTCCGCGGCCAGGTCCGGGAACAGCCCGATACCGACAATCCCGATTACAATGGCGAATCCGAGCGACAGGAGTACCCATACCCCGGCGATTGCGGTAGATTTTTTGACATCACTGAGTTTGCCAATGCTCATGAAACGAGCCAGGATATGCGGCTGTCCGAAATATCCCAGTCCCCAGGCCATCGTGGAGATAATTGCTACAAGCGGCCACGGTCCGGCGGGAATGAGAGATCCCGAGATGCTGTTGGCTGCCATACCTGCAGCGATCGCTTCACTTCCTCCGGCGGAGAAATAGGCGATTACCGGAACAACCGTTACGGCAATCAGCATGAGTGTGCCCTGGAAGAGGTCCGAGTAGCAGACGGCCAGGAATCCCCCCAGGAAGGTGTAGAGCACGATTATGATGCCGCCGGCAAGTACCGCGGTGGTGTAGGGGATGCCGAACATTGATTCGAACAGCAGGCCGGCGCCGACCAGCCCCGATGACGCATACACCGTAAAGAAGAACAGGGTGATAATCGCACCGAGAATGCGCAGCAGACCGCTGGGATCCTTGAAGCGTGACTCGAAAAAGCTCGGCAGGGTCAGCGAGTCGGTTGCCTCGGTGTACACCCGCAGCCGCTTGGCAATAAAAATCCAGTTGAGCATGGTGCCGATAAACAGACCGATCGCAATCCAGCTCTGGCTGATGCCGGCTACCAGAACCGCCCCGGGCAGTCCCATAAGCAGCCACCCGCTCATATCACTGGCTTGAGCCGAGAGAGCGGTTACCCATTTCCCCATTCCCCGGCCGCCCAGCAGATAGTCCTCGATATTATCGGTTTTCCGATAGAAGTACACACCGATTGCCATCAGAAATACAAAATAGACCCCGAAGGTAATCAGTTCCGCAGTGTTAATCATTGGTTCCTCCTCTTTTTTTGAAACCTGTGCAGTATAGCAGGGTTTGGGGGGCTTGTCTC
>CAZANF010000380.1:0-1690 GCA_964486425.1 uncultured Spirochaeta sp.
GTGATTATGTCGTTCCTGTTGCAGAGGACGCGGACCTGCTGGCATGGACTGAATATCATTGGGATGGTGGAAATGCCGTGGATATCGGGGCTGCCCCGGAGCTCCAGGCGGGCGATCCCGAGTTTCACACGGTAACTGCTGCACCGGTGGTAGCTGTGGTGAGCGGGCGCGCCTATCCCCTGGACAATCTGCGCGGCGGGATCTCGGTTGTGCTGCAGGGAAACGATGGAAGACAGTATTATTACGCACATCTTCGGGAGCGTACTGTACATGGTGAGCAGCAGGTGCAAAAGGGAGAAGTACTGGGATTTATCGGCAGTACCGGTCAATGGGCACAGTATCTCGAACCGCATCTGCATTTTTCTGTCGCCAGCGGACATCATCTCGGTTACATATGGGAAACAGACATCAATGCGGCCCGCTTTTTCTCCGACACCTTCGGCCTGGACTGGCGCCATCGTCGCAATGCTGTGTACTCGGCGGATGAGCCGAGCGGATGGCCGTTCCCGGAAGCGGGTGCAGTTCTGGAAAGCTATGCAGATACCGTTTCTGTGCATCGGGACAGAGGCGCATTGGTGCTGCAGCCGCCGGCGGCAATACCCTTGCGCGGAAATGACGGCGGCAGCCTGCGGGTTCCGGTTATCGCTCCCATGGCCGGAGTAATCAGTTTCAGCCGTCAGACTCCCTTTGGTCCCCGCGTTCAGATTACGGATGAGACTAATGGACATCTCATTGCGCTGTTCGGTGTACATACTCATCTTCGAGGCGACGGCATGGCTGTACGCCGCGGGCAGCTGCTGGGGTGGATTGAGCCTGATGATACACTTCGCCTGCAGTATTTTCGCTATGGTCGTCCAACAGATTACCAGCCGCTACTTGATTCTTCACGCGATCTGCTGGAATAATGCCGGACTATGCCGAAACGAAAACGTGGTCGAAAACGTATCTCCTCCATTCCCGAGCCCCTGGATCATCAGCGGGCGGAACCCTACTGTATACATTTTTCTCATTGCGGAGGGTGCACGCTGCAGCATTTCACCTATCCCGCTCAGCTTGAACTGAAACAGGAACATGTGAATATTGCCTTTGCGCGTGACTGGCAGGATATTCTGCCGGATCCCGAACCAATACTGCCGGCACCTGCTGAACGCGGCTACCGTAACAAGCTTGAGTATACCTTCAGTCGCCGTCGATGGCTGACGCCGGAGGAGATTGCCGGCGGGGAGGATTTTCTCTTCCGGGATGGTGCAGGTTTTCATGTACGGGGCTTTTATGACCGTGTACTTGATCTTGAGGAATGTCATCATCAGCCGGAGCCGAGTAATCGCCTGCGCCTATTTGTGCGAGATACTGCCCGGGAGCTTGGGTTGAGCTTCTACGACATTGCAGCTAATGAGGGTGATCTGCGGACCCTAACGGTGCGGACAACCCTGGACGGTCAGGTAATGGCCATAGTGATGTTCGGCAGCAGTCTTGAAGACAGGCATGAAGCCCTGCTGGCACGGATCCTGGACAGTTTCCCTGAACTGACGAGCCTCTATTACATTATCAACACAACCAAAAACTCCAGCCCGATCGGGCATGATCAGATTTTGCATGCGGGAAACGAGGCGATAATCGAGCGATGCGGCCCCCTTCAGCTGGCTGTTCATCCTGCTTCCTTTTTCCAGACAAACTCGGCACAGGCTGA
>CAZANF010000381.1:0-1523 GCA_964486425.1 uncultured Spirochaeta sp.
GAGGATAGCGCTGGATCTCCCGGCCGGTATTATCCCCGTTGATTGTGACGATGCAGCCGGACTGCAGTGGCTGCAGCAGCTCGAACCTGTCTTCGGGACTGTACATGACCGGGCCCAGGCAGCCGGCCTCATCGGTCTGGAAACGGATGATCTCCTTGCTGACAACCCGATCCAGAATGTCTCCACCGGTCTGGAGTTTATGATTATTCCCGTCCGAAGCCTGGACAGGGTTCGGGCTGCCCGAGCGGATAATAGAGCCATTACGGAATATTTCAACGGCTCAGAGGTGAAGCCGATTCTTCTGTTCTGCCCGGAGACGTATGAACCGGAAAACGCAGTGAACTGCCGCATGTTCGCCGAACTGCTGGGAGTATCTGAAGACCCCGCAACCGGCAGCGCAAACGGCTGTCTGGCTGCCTATCTGCACATGCACTCCTTCTTCGGCCCCGGACCGCTCGATATTCGCTCCGAGCAGGGATATGAAATCAACAGGAAATCCATCCTGTATTTGCGCGCTGCAGATGAACAGGGACACATCGCAGTCCGTGTCGGCGGCAAGGTCACCCCTGTTGCCGAGGGGCGTCTGGTGTGACGGACAGCAAGCTGGATGCTGTGCAGTATTACCCCGCCTCTTTGACTATTCTGGGCGAATCCAGAAAATAGGTATCCACTATCCCGTAGCTTTTGAGATCGGTTTTGCCCCGGTAGCTGAGGTTGAATTTGTCTTTTATCAGCTCGTAGGTCTCGGAGGAAACCTGGATTTTGCCGGCAACGCCGCAGGATTCGAGTCTGGATGCGAGGTTAACCGTATCACCCCAGAGATCAAAGGTGAACTTGGACTGACCGATCACCCCACCGACAACCGGACCGCTATGCATGCCGATTCTAAGCTGCAGATCAAGATTTTCACGACGATTGAATTCTTCTATCGCTCCTATCATCTCCAGAGCCATCTGCGCAATAGAATATGCATGGTCTTCACGTATCTCCGGCAGGCCGGATACCACAAGATAGGCATCTCCGATCGTTTTGATCTTCTCCAGTTTCAGTGTTTCTGCGATATGGTCAAATGAAGAAACAATGGTATTCAGCATTTTGACCAGATGATGCGGTTCCATGTTCTTCGCCATTGTGGTAAATCCAACGATGTCGCAGAAGAGGATTGTTGAACTCTTGTAGCGGTCTGCAGTCAATACTTCGCCGCCGTTCAATCTGGTTGCAATCGTAGTTGGAAGTATGTTTTTCAGCAGCAGCTCGGATTTGGCATGTTCGTTCCGATACATCTCTTCGGTCATCTTCAGCTTTGCATATAGATCACTAATCATTCCAATAAGTACAGCAAAGGAAAGCAGAGTGAAGGAAGCTATGAGACCGAGTGGAAAAAACGGGGCCTGAACCTGAGGATGGATCTCAATGAGCAGAATAAGCACAATAGTAATTGCCAGCGCGTATATGAGACCGCGCTTTGTTCCATACTTCCAGGAGAAAACAGCGATGAAGAAGTACCCGAAAGTACTAATCTG
>CAZANF010000382.1:0-1509 GCA_964486425.1 uncultured Spirochaeta sp.
GCCAACGCTGAGGAAGGGAAGCGCTTACCCAATCGCGGCGCGAGGCGGATGCACGAAGGCGAGAGATGTGTCGTATGTGATGTGAATAGTCTGGCTAACAGAAGTACTGTTATCGGGGAGGAGGGGGGGAGGAGAAATCTTCCCGGCTGCGCATTGCGCTATGATCCCGCCTCGCATCGGTGGTCGTCTGTTGAGTGTTCCTGCTCGAATTGCGGACAGCAGAATGCAGCGTTGAGTCAGAACTTGCCTGTCCTGAAATCCTAATCAGCATGATCCAGCTTTTCCTGCTGGTATTGCAGCTGATAGAGTGAGTGGTACATTCCTTCCCGGGCAGTCAGCTCATGATGAGTTCCCATCTCCACTATTTCCCCATGACTCAAAACGATAATGACATCGGCCTGCTGAATCGTAGAAAGCCTGTGCGCTATCACAAGACTGGTTCGGCCCTGCAGCACCGTCTGCATTGCCGTTTGTATGCTGCGTTCCGTCTCTGTGTCTATGTTTGCAGTTGCTTCATCCAGGATTATTACTCGCGGGTTATGATAGATTGCGCGCGCAAAGGATAAAAGCTGACGCTCGCCGGTGGACAGATTGTTACCGCCCTCCTGCAGTACGCTCTGATAGCCATGCGGCAGCTGCTCGATAAATCGATCGGCCTGAACCAGCCGGGCTGCCTGTTCAATAGAAATCCCGCTGGACTCCATCCCCAGCGCAATGTTTTCCGCAATTGTATCCCGGAACAGAAAAACGTCCTGCTGAATCGGCTGGACGATTCTTCGCAAGGAAGCGAGCGGTATATCGCGAATGTCACGTCCATCAAGCAGAATGGAGCCGGATTCTATGTCATACAGTCGAGTGAGCAGTTTTGCTATCGTGGTTTTTCCTGCCCCCGTATATCCTACAATTGCAGCGGTCATGCCTGGTTCAATTCTGAAGCTTACATCCCGAATTACGGGTTCGCCGGGGGTGTAGCTGAAGTTTACCTTGTTAAAGGTCAGTTCACCTTTCGGTGATGTAATCTCGGTTGCGCCTTCATCCGGGATAACCGACTGATGATCCAGCATTTCAAAAACCCGCTCTCCCCCGGCAATGGCGGACTGCAGAATGGTGAACTGTTCCGACAATTCCATGACCGGACGGTAAAACTCCCGAATCAGATTGATAAAGGCGATCAGCACTCCCAGAGACACTACATTATTCAGGAACAGCGAGGCGCCGAAATAGATCATTACGGCAGTAGATATGGATGAAAGCAGGTCTATGAGCGGGCGGAAAAGCGCGAAAATCCGCATTTCCGACAGGCTGGCATCTACCAGGGTGTCGTTTATATGCTCGAACTCCGCACGGGTCTTCTTCTCGCGTGCAAAGATCTGCACGATTGCCATTCCGCCAAGGTGTTCAGACAGGAAGGTATTTATCTGAGACACCCAGAAGCGCACCTGACGGAAGGCGCTACGGGATTTTCGACGAAATACAGCTGTGACTACAAGGACCGGCAGCAGGGTAATT